>CAZDYS010000185.1:510-7467 GCA_964509445.1 uncultured Planctomycetaceae bacterium | reverse complement strand
AACACGCTCGACGCGGAGATCGTAGACCTGATCGGGGAGCTGCCGGAGCCCGTCACCGCGGACATCTTCGCGCGCGAGCTCGAGCCGCCCTACACGCCCATCTCCTCGGAGGTCCGCACGCGCCTGTACGAGGTGCTGCGGCTGGCCGCGGCGGAGCACCGCGACAAGTTCGAGGTGCGCCTGCACGACCTCAGCGATCCCGCGGAGGCGCGCGCCCGGCAGACGGAGCTCGGCGTGACCGGGATCGACTTCGTGGTGTTCTCGAACGAGAGCGGCACGCGTCAGTCCCGCTCCGACCTCTACGGCGACGTGGCCGTGGTGGACTGGGGCGTGCCGACGCTGGCGGGGTTCGAGAAGCTCCAGCAGGCCGGCGTGCGCGACGTCGCGGCGGTCGCCCAGCGGCCGGACCAGGCGCGGCCGGCGAAGCTCGCGAGCTTCCGCGCCGAGGAGATCCTGTTGACCTCGCTCCTGAAGGTCTCGAGCCAGGACGCGCCGAAGGTGTACTTCACCACGGGGCAGGGGGAGCCCTCCCTCGAGGACGGCGAGGCGAACGGGCTCCTGCGGCTGCGCGAGGTGCTCGAGCAGGACGACTTCGAGGTCGCCACCTGGAATCCGGCCGAGGAGCCCAAGGTCCCCGGGGACGCGGTGGCCGTGGCCTGCATCGGTCCGAAGCAGCCCTTCCCCGAGGGGACGCTGGAGACCCTGCGCACCTGGGTCGCGGGCGGGGGCAGGTTGATCGCGGCGCCCGACCTCGAGCGCGTCGAGGCGACGCTCGGGCAGGCGAAGGGCGGCGTCATCGAGCTCCTGCACGGCTACGGCATGCTGTCGGTTCCGGGCCTGGTGTGCGTCCCGCTCAAGGACTCCTTCGGGCAGGAGGTCACGGGCGATCCGCGCTGCGCCCGCTTCCGCCTGTCGGACGAGGGCCTGTCCCCGAGCAGTCCGCTCACGCTCCCGTTGCGCCGCAGCGGTCGCAGCCTCGACTTCGTGTTCACGAACGCGTTCCGGCGCGGGGACTTCAGCGGAGGCACGCTACTCGACGTCGTGGTCTCTCCGCACCAGGCCTGGCGCGACCTCGCGCTCGAGCCGGGGCGCTACCTCTACAAGCGGGACCGCGGGGAGAAGGCCGAGCGCCAGCGCCTCGTGATGTACCTCGAGCTCGCCAGCGGCGAGCCGCTCGGCGACGGAGAGGTCAAGAAAGGACGGGTGCTCGGCATCGGCAACGCGACCTTCCTCGCGAACGAGCTGATCGGGACGAACAAGGACTTCCTGCTGAACGCGTTCAACTGGATGGACGAGGACCGCAACTACCGGATCCGCGTCTCGCCCCTGGCGCGCCCCGAGAGCCGTCTGGACCTGGCGCGCTCGAACGCGCTGCCGGTCCTGTCCGCCGCGCTCTACGGCGTCTTCCCCGGCCTCTGCATCGGGATCGGCCTGTTCCTCGCCTGGAGGCGGCGTAGCTGAGATGAGCTGGCGGAACCTGTTCGTCCTGTTGGTGGTGTTCGGCGTGTTGGGCGCCCTGTTCTGGAAGAAGGAGCAGGACCAGAAGGCGGGCGTGGGGGTGACCACCGTGCGCACCCCGCTCCTGGTCGACTTCTCGGCCGAGGCCGTCCGGGCGGTGCGGGTCGACAACCTCGAGCGGGCGGTCCAGATCAAGCTCGAGCGCGACGGGCAGGGGACCTGGTTCCTGACCGACCCCGTCCCGTATCCCGCGGAGAGCGGCGTGCTCGTCACGCTGCTGCGCAACCTGAGCACGGCCCTGGGCGCGCCGTCGGGGGGCGTCGAGCTGGACGAGGTGGGCCTCGATCCGCCGACCGGCTCGATCGAGCTCGAGCAGCTCGTCGACGGGGGGACCCAGCGCTTCCGCGTGGACATCGGTGGCGTCGACCTGGATCCCAACCAGATCTTCGTGCGCGTCTACGACCACCCGAGCTCCCCGGACGGCGAGCCCCTGGTCCTCCGCACGACGCGCTCGCTCCTGACGACCATCGATCGGATCCCCGAGGACTACCGCAGCCGCCGCACGACGCAGATCCTGGGACGGGACGTGATCGCCGTGCGCCGGAGCGGGCGCGCCTGGGTCGCGGACCTGGAGCAGACGATCGACCTGACCCTTCAGGCGGAGATCGACGGGGGCCGCTGGCAGCGCCGCGACGGTCCGCTGGTGACCCTCGAGCCCAACGCGATCGGCCTGATCGCCATCGGAACGGCCCAGCTCGAGGTCCAGCGGTTCCGCTACGACTTCCCCGAGGACTTCGGCATCTGGGGCCTCGAGGAACCGGACTTCGAGGTCGAGATCCTGTCCCGCGACGGGGAGTCCGCGACGCTGCAGTTCGGACTGCCCGACAGCATGGGCCCCGACGCTCCCGGTGCTCCGACGAGCTGGTACTGCCGGCGCAAGGGCTACGACCACGTGTGGGAGGTCGACGGCGACGACGTGCAGCTCCTCCTGCGGCCGCCCGAGGACCTCTACGACCAGCTCCTGGTGCGCGCGCGCAGCGAGGAGTATCGCCGGCTGCGCCTCGAGGGGCCGGACGGCGTGCTCGTGATCGAACGCGACGAGAAGGGCGGTGACAAGGCCTGGCGCGCGTTCCGCGAGGGCTCCGAGGAGGAGCGCTTCCACGTCGACCAGGGCGCGGTCCAGGACGCCTGGAACCGCATCCAGAACACGCAGCTCGAGTATCCCGAGGGGCTCGAGTTCGTGCCCGCGGACCCGCCGCGCACGCTCACCATCACGACCACCGACGGCATGCGCTGGGGAGGCGTGCTCGGAGCGCCCTACCGCGACCCGAGCCGGGGCCTCGCCGGTCGTCAGTTCCTGCGCTTCGGGGACCAGCTGCCGGGGGTCATCGAGGAGGAGGCGGCCGGACTCGTCGAGCTCGGCCTAGACGCGTTCCGCTCGAGCCGCATCCACCGCGTACGCGCGGTGGACGTGGCGCGCGTTTCCTTGACGAGCGGAGACACGACGATCCTCTACCGGCACCCGAACGAGAAGGAGTGGTTCGTCGGCGAGACGCGGTTCGACGCCCCGCGGGACTTCCTCGACCTGACGGAGACGCTCTTCGCGCTGAAGACCGAGGCCTGGCTGGACGAGTGGGACGTCGCGCTTCCGCTCGAAGACGAGGTCGCGGTCGAGCTCGTTCCGCGCCAGGGGGGCGATCCGCTCGTGTTCCGTCTCGGTCGTGACGCCGAGGGCCGCGAGCTCTACGTCTCCAAGAGCCGCGCCGCGGTGCTCGACGGTGCGCAGCTCGCGAACCACGCCACGGCGTTCCGCGGGACCTCGTTCCACGACAAGCTGCGCGGTCTGTTCGCACCGGAGCCGGCCGCTGCCGGGGAGTGAACCCGGACGGAGGGCGAGGCGGCAGGCACCTCGTCCCCCGGGTCTCTGCGGGAGCGCAGCCGTGCAGTGATTCCGGCCAGGACGGGCGCTAGATTGCGAGCAGCCGTTCGCCGCGACCCCTCCGCCCCCGCGCTCCGATGTCCGTGCCCACGATCCGCCTCGAGCACACCAAGCACGTTCTCGCGAACGGGCTCGAAGTCGTCCTGTTCGAAGACCACGCGGACGCCGTCGTGTCCGTGTACGTGTACTACCACGTCGGGAGCTCGCGCGAGGAGGCGGGCAAGTCGGGGTTCGCGCACCTGTTCGAGCACATGCTCTTCCAGGGCTCGGAACACGTGCCGGACAACGACCACTTCCGCCTGCTCCAGGAAGCGGGGGGAACCCTGAACGGCACGACGAACCAGGACCGGACGAACTACTACGAGACCGTGCCGGCCAACCACCTGGAGCTCGCGCTGTGGCTCGAATCGGATCGGATGGGCTTCCTGCTCCCGGCGATGACGCAGGCGAAGCTCGACAACCAGCGCGACGTGGTCATGAACGAGCGCCGGCAGAGCTACGAGAACCGTCCCTACGGGCTCGTGCACGAGACGCTCCTGGAAGCGCTGTACCCGGCGGGGCATCCCTACTCCTGGCCGACCATCGGCTCGATGGCCGACATCGAGGCCGCGACCCTCGAGGACGTCTCGCGCTTCTTCCGCCGCTGGTACGGCCCGAACAACGCCACGCTCGTGGTCGGCGGGGACATCGATCCGGAGGCGACGCTGGAGCTCGTGGAGCGCTACTTCGGCGACCTCGAGCGCGGACCGACCGTTCCGGTTCCCGCTCCGCAGCCTGCAGAGCTCGCGGAGACGCAGAGGCGCGTGCTGGAGGACGACGTCCAGCTCCCGCAGCTCAGCCTGTGCTGGCCCGGCGTCGAGCGGGCACACCCGGACGCGGCGCGCCTCGACCTCTTGACCGACGTGCTCTCCGCGAACCGCTCGTCGATCCTCGACGACCTCCTGATGGTGCGCACCGAGGAGGCCAGCTCGATCACGATCGCGAACCACATGGGCGAACGCGCGGGCTTCGTGGTGATCCAGCTGCGGCCCGTCCCGGGCATCTCGCTCGACCGCCTGCGCGAGCGCGTGGACGACGCGATCGCCGCCTTCTGCCGCGACGGCGTCGCCGAGGACCGGCTGGAGCGTCTGAAGACGCGGCGCATGGGCGCCTGGACGCGGCGGCTGGAGACGGTCGCGGGGCGCGCCTCGGAGCTCGGCCTGGAGAACTGCCTCGGGGGCCGACCGGATCGGGTCCAGGAGCGCTTCGACGCGCTCCAGGCCGTCACCGTCGCCGACCTCGTGACGACCGCGCGGCGCTACCTCTTGGCCCGGCCGCGCGTGGAGCTCTCCGTCGTTCCGCGCGACCGGACCGAGCTCGCGCTGCAGGAGGCGCCCGTCCCCGTGCGTCCGATCGCCCTCGACGAGGTGCACGAGGACCTCGATCGCTCATCGGCTCCCGGTGCCGCCCCGGAGCCGCCGTTCCGCGCCCCCGAGGTGTGGACCGCTCGGACCGCGGGCGGTGCGCGGATCCACGGGACGCCCGTCACCAGCGTTCCCCTCACGCGTCTGTCCTTCGCGGTGCCGGCGGGCCGCCTGTTCGACGGGGTCGACTCCCTCGGCCGCGCGGAGCTCGCCGCACGCATGATCGCGGAGGGGACCGGGTCCCTCGACGGGACGGAGCTGGTCGACGTCCTGGACGGGCTCGGGGCCGACCTCGGCCTCACGGCGACCGAGGACGAGATCGTGCTGCAGGCCTCCGTGCTGGACGCGCACCGCGGCGAGCTGGCCTCGTTGCTGGCGGAGCTGGTGGCGGCCCCGCGGTTCGCGCAGGAGGACTTCGAACGCGTGCGCCGGCAGCTCCTGGTCGAGCTGTCGACGCGCGACGACCAGCCGCGCGCCATCGCCCAGGACGTGTTCCGACGCCTGGTGCACGGCGCGCCCTCGGAGGAGGGCGTGGCCGGCGCACCGCGGCTCGGGACCCGCGCCACGATCGAGGCGCTCTCCGTCGAGGACGTCGCCGCGTTCTGGACCCGGTGCGCCGGTGGATCCGGTGCGCGGCTGTCCTTCGCCAGCGCTGCCGGGCCCGAGGAGCTGCTCCACGACTTCGAGGCGCTGGTCGGGCACCGGGACGCGGCGCCCGGCCCGACGCCACGCACGCCGGAGAGCCCGGCAGCGTCCTCCGCGGGCGTCTACCTGGTCGACCACCCGGGCGCGGAGCAGTCGGAGCTGCGCGTCGGGCACCGTGGCCTCTCTCGCCTGGACGAGGACTGGTTCCCCGCGTACGTCATGAACCACGCGCTCGGGGGAGCCTTCACGAGCCGGATCAACCTGAACCTGCGCGAGGACAAGGGCTACACCTACGGCGCGCGCAGCGAGTTCCACGGCGCGCGCACGCCGGGCTGGTTCCAGGTCTCGACCGCCGTGGAGACGAAGACCACGGCCGCCGCGCTGGGGGAGATCCAGAGCGAGATCGCGGGGTTCCTGGAGGGAGGACTGCGGGCGGAGGAGGTCGAGTACGCGCGGCTCTCGATCGCCCGCTCGCTGCGCCGCGCGTTCGAGTCCGGCGCGGCGCGACTCCAGCTCGTCGAGGCGGTCTCCAAGTACGGCTGGCCGTCCGACTATCCGCAGCGCCGGCTCGCGTACCTCGACGGCCTGGAGCGCTCCGCCCTCGACGCGCTCGCGCGCCGGTGGGTGCGGCCGGAGGAGCGGATCGTGCTGGTGGTCGGGGATCGTGCGCGCGTCGAACCGGAGCTGCAGGCGCTCGGGTGGGGACCGGTGCGGCTCCTGGACCGCTCCGGGGAGGCCCTCTGACGGCCGTTCAGGCGCCAGGCCCGCGGGCGCCCGGGCCTGGCTGCGCGCTTGTGTCCGCTCCCCGGCCTGCGTAGGGTGACCGAACGGAACCCGAACGTCGTGACTGGAGATCCTCGAGCCTTCGAAGGGCCGCTGCCGGCGGCCGGTGAGCGTACGCGGCTGCGCGGGCAGCGACCGGGCCGCTCACGCGGCACCGGCGACGCCCGCATCCGCGGCATCGCACGACGGCTGCGCGAGGATCCCGAGATCTCCGGCTGCTTCGTGAACTGGCACACGCAGCCGGCCCGGCCGGCGCGCACCGCTCCGCTGCCCTCCGGCCTGCATCCGGTCCTCACCGGCGTGCTGCAGAAGCGCGGCTTCGAGGAGCTCTACGAGCACCAGGCCCGCGCGATCGAGGCGGCCCTCCGCGACGAGGACGTCCTGATCGCGACGCCGACCGCCTCGGGCAAGACGCTCGCCTACACCGTTCCCGTGCTCCAGAGCCTCCTGGAGTCGGAGGGAGCGGCCCGCGCGCTGTGGATGTTCCCGACCAAGGCGCTCTCCCAGGACCAGTCCAAGAGCCTGAACGGCTGGATCGAACAGCTGGACGCCGACTGGCACTCGTTCACCTACGACGGCGACACGCCGCCCTCGGTCCGCCGCACGCTGCGCGATCGCGGGCACGTGGTGCTGACGAACCCCTGGATGCTGCACGCCGGCATCCTGCCGAACCACGGCAAGTGGTCGGAGCTCTTCCGGGGCCTGCGCTACGTCGTGCTGGACGAGGTG
>CAZDYS010000185.1:0-500 GCA_964509445.1 uncultured Planctomycetaceae bacterium | reverse complement strand
GCACACGCTCTCCGGCGTGTTCGGCTCGAGCGTGGCGAACGTGCTGCGTCGGCTCGTGCGGATCGCGCGCCACTACGGGGCGGAGCCGCGGTTCCTCTGCTCCTCCGCGACCGTGCGCGACCCCGGGGGGCTGGCGAAGAAGCTCCTCGGGCGCGAGGTCACGGTGATCGGCGAGGACGGCTCGCCCGCCGGCGAGAAGATCTTCGGCGTGTTCGACCCGCCCGTCGTCAACCCGGTCGCGGGTCTGCGCGCGAACGCGCTCGAGGAGGTGCGTCGCATCGCGCCGCGGCTGTGCGGACCCGGGCACCAGACGATCCTCTTCTGCAACCGACGGATCGCCGTCGAGGTCCTCACGCGCTACCTGAAGGAGGCCGCACCGAACCTCGGCCTCCAGCCCGAGCAGATTCGCGGCTACCGCGGCGGCTACCTCCCGCTCCTGCGGCGCGAGATCGAGGACGGGCTCAAGGACGGCTCCGTGAAGGTCGTGGTCTCCACCAACG
>CAZDYS010000184.1:0-7481 GCA_964509445.1 uncultured Planctomycetaceae bacterium | reverse complement strand
AGGTGCGCGGGGTCCGCGTCCTCCACGCGAAAACGCGGCGCCGGAGCCGGTTCCGCGTCGCTCACAGCGGGATGCCGTAGGAGTCCTGCAGCGTCACGGAGACCGCGGTTCCGATCAGCACCAGCACGGTCGAGGCGTACAGGATGCCCGTCGCCGAGCGGGTGTTCTGGAACCGCAGCGCGCTGGCCGCCATGGCGGCGAACACCAGGGGGATCAGGAGCCCGACGGCGACGCGCGTGGAGAGGTAGAACAGCCCGGTCGCTTCGAAGAGCGGGTAGCGCGCCTCGCTGAGCCGCTCGCGGAACAGGAAGCAGGACAGCGCGACCAGCGCGAGGGCGCTCGCCATGCTCACGACCGTGACCCGGTTCAGCCGGACGAGGTGATGCACGCTGAGGTTCGGCACGGTCAGGTACCAGTGCCCGAGCACCATCGCGAGCCCTACGCTCCCCGCCACGGTGCCCGTGGTCAGCGCGGTGGTGGTCGCGAGCGCCACCTCCAGGGGCTGGGAGGAGCCGGCGCTCTGGTGCACGAGCATGCCCACGGCGACACCCGTCCCGAGGAGCGCGAGCCCGAGGCCCAGCGCCCAGCGGGCGCCGCGCACGGGGCCGGAGTAGACCGGATAGGTCAGCACGGCCAGGAGGGAGAACAGGAGCACTTCGTCCTCCATCGTGCGCGCGCCGGAGCTGATCGGGACCGCGATGGCGACCAGGACCGGGAACACCGCCGACGTGCCCATGACGCGATAGAACATCACGCCGACCGGCGCCTTCGGCACGAAGGCGAGGGCCAGGAGCACGCCGAAGGCCAGCTCCAGGCAGAACTGCATCAAGAGGTCGCTCCAAGGCATGGGGCGAGGATTCTAACGTCGTGAGGCGCGCCTCCCCGCCCTATCCTGCCCCGATGACCAACCCCCGGATCTTGGTGACCGGCGCGGGCCGCGGGATCGGCCGTGCCATCGCGCTCCGCTTCGCCCAGGAGGGCTCGGACGTCGTCGTCGCGGCACGCACGAGGTCGGAGATCGACCGCGTCGCCGAGGAGGTCGAGGCCGTCGGTGGGCGTGGAAAGGCCGTGGAGATGGACGTGACGGACTTCGCCTCCGTCGAGGCCGGCATGACCGAGGCGCTCTCGTTCACGGACGGCGTGCTGGACGTCGTGGTGAACAACGCCGGCGTGTTCGCCGTGCGGCCCTTCGACGAGCTCTCTCCGGCCACCTGGTACCGCATGCTGGCGGTGAACCTGAACGGCCCCTTCCACGTCTCCCTGCTGGCCCTGGAGGCCCTCAAACGCAGCGAGCGGGCCCACCTGTTCAACGTGTCCTCCGTGGCCGGGCGTGAGCCCTACGAGGGCAGCTCGGCCTACTGCACGACCAAGTACGGCCTGCGCGGCCTGTCCGACGTGCTGCGCCTGGAGTGGGCGGCGAAGGGGATCCGCGTCTCGACGGTCTATCCGGGAGCCACCGACACGACGATCTTCGACGACGTGCCGGGCGACTGGGACCGCTCGACGATGAGCCAGCCGATGGACGTGGCGGACGTCGTCTGGGCCGCCTACGTGGCTCCCGAGGGGGTCGAGGTCGACGACCTCGACGTCCCGAACCCGCGCGTCTAGCCGCGGCTGAAGCTGCGCACGAAGCCCAGGAACTCGTTGCGCGTCTTCGGGTCGTCGCGGAACGAGCCGAGCAGGCAGGACGTCATCGTGGAGGAGTTCTGCTTCTGCACGCCGCGCATCATCATGCAGAGGTGCGCGCCGTGCGCGACCACTCCGACGCCGCTCGGCTCGAGCACGTCCTCGAGCGCCTGCGCGATCTGCTGCGTCATCCGCTCCTGCACCTGCAGGCGCCGGGCAAAGACGTCGACGATCCGGGGGATCTTGGAGAGCCCGATGATCTTGCCGTTCGGGATGTAGGCGACGTGCACGCGCCCGTAGAACGGCAGCAGGTGGTGCTCGCAGAGGCTGTAGAACTCGATGTCCTTGACGACCACCATCTCGGAGCAGTCCTCGGCGAAGATGCCCTTCCCGACGACCTTCTCGACGGTCTGGTCGTAGCCCTCGGTCAGGGCCTTCAGGCTCTTCGAAACGCGCTCGGGGGTGCGCAACAGTCCCTCGCGAGCGGGATCCTCCCCGAGCTCGGCGAGCAAACTTCGAACGGTCTCTTCCATGTTCATTCGCGGGGGCCCCGCACCTCGACCCAGTTGTCCCGACTCTCCCGCAACCGCAGGGACGTGAGTCGGCATCCGGGGAACGCTTCGATGCCGGGCTCCAAACGGATCCACAGCGCGAGCGCAATGTTCTCCGCCGTCGGGATGATCCCCTCGAGGAACGGCACGTCGTGGTTCAGGTGCTTGTGGTCGATCTCCGGCAGGAGGTCCTCCTGCAGGAGCCGCATCAGGTCCGTGAGGTTCATGACCATCCCGGACTCCTGGACCGGCCCCCGCACGGTGACCTCCAACACGTAGTTGTGGCCGTGACCGTTCTCGTTGTTGCAGAGCCCGTAGAGCGCGCGGTTCTCCTCGTCGGAGAGTCGCGGGTCGTGCAGGCGATGGCTCGCGCTGAACTCCTCGGCGCGTGTGATTTCGACGATGGACGGAGGCATGGGTTTGGAGGCGGAAGCGCACCAAAAGGGCGCGAAACCCTACCGTTTGGCCCCGACGGCGGCCAGCAGCGGGGTATCTTTGGCCACGGCCCCGGCCGCTCCCCCGATGGCTATCCGCAAGGTTTGGATCGAGGAAGGCTGCATCTCCTGCAACCTCTGTGAGGACATCGTGTCCGAGGTCTTCCACGTACCCGCGGGCGACACGTGTCGTCCCCGCAAGGGCCACGAGAAGCACCTCAAGGGCGATCCGGACATGGACGAGCGGATCGAGGAGGCAGCGGATTCCTGCCCCGTCGAGGTGATCCAGCTCCAGCGCGACGACGACTGAGCGACCGTCCAGGAACGCCGCACGTCGTCCCCGTGGCGGATTCGCCCCCGCCTCGCCCTGCGCAGCGCCATGTGAAGGCCAGGAAAGAATGGTCGTCGAAGCGCCGGCCGGAGCACTTCGGGGTTCGGATCCCCGGTCGATCCCGCTGATCGTCGCAACGAGGAATCTCGCCATGACGAACAAGCACTACTTGCAAGAAGAGCTTTCAGGCCTTCTCCCGCTTCTTTCTTCGATCGGCCGTGAGATCCAAGAGCGCACGGCATGCCTCGAGACTCTCGAGGGTGAGCTCATGGAGCTGCTGCCGGACGACGACCGCTACCACGCGCTCGTCGCCGAGGTCGCCACGCACCGCAAGGAGCTGCGACTGGCGAAGAAGGAGCTCGAGGAACTCGGGTGCCAAGTGGTCGGCACCGCCCCTCTCACCTTCCGAATTCCGGGCCGCATCGGCGAAGCGAACCGAAGCTTCGTCTGGCAGACCGGAGACCCGGCGCTCAAGTAGCGCAGGGGAGCCTGGCACTCCTGATCTCCGCTAGGCAACAAGAAGCCCTCGCCAAGGTGGCTGGCGAGGGCTTCACTCTATTTGGGACCCAGGCGGTATCCTGCTCCCGATGAGGACGGAGCATCGAAACCCGCGGGGCAGCTCGGACGGCGGCGCCCTGCTCTTTGTGCTCGGACTCGTGCTCGGCCTCTTGTGCGCTCTGGTCGCGGAGCGTCTCACGAGCACGCTGGCCGACCGCGACATCGAGCTGATCCGCGCCGTGCGCAACCTCGCGCTGGAGGAGTTCGCGGGCGACGTCGACTCCGAGGAGCTCGTCGACAACGCGCTGCGGGGCATGATGGCGGGTCTCGACGAGCACTCGCGCTTCTACGGACCGGAGGAGGTCGAGCAGATCAGCCGCGAGACCTCCGGCGAGTTCCGCGGGATCGGCGTGGTGTTCGAGGACCCGTCGATCGGTCGCGTGCTGTTCGCCTTCCCCGGTTCGCCGGCGGATCGCGCGGGCCTGCGCACCGGCGATCGCTTCGTCGAGGTGGGCGGCGTCGCGGTGGACGAGATGGAGCCCGGAGGACTCCGCGCCAGCCTCCGTGCCCAGGACGACGAGTCCATCCGTGCGGTCGTCGAGGACCTCGACGGGGAGCCGCGCGAGGTGGTGCTGAAGCCGGAGCAGGTGCTCGACCCGACCGTGCGCCACGCCCGCCTGGTCGACGAGGAGCACCACATCGGCTACCTGTCGATCCTATCCTTCTCGCACCGCACGCCGGGAGAGTTCGACCGCGCGCTGCAGGACCTGCGCGAGCAGGGCGTCGAGCGCCTCGTGATCGACCTGCGCCACAACCCGGGCGGGATCCTCGAGGCCGCGGTCCAGATCGCCAACCGCTTCATCGCCGAGGGCACGATCGTCGCGACGCGTTCGCGCAGCGAGACCGAGGTAGCGCAGGCCGACCCCTCGGAGGCACGCTTCCGGGGCGTCCCGCTGGTCGTCCTGGTCGACGGAGGCTCGGCGAGCGCCAGCGAGGTCCTCGCCGGAGCGCTGCAGGACCACTCGGTGGCCGCGCTGATCGGCACGTCGACCTACGGAAAGGGCACGGTGCAGACCCTGCGTCCGTTCTCCGACGACCGCGGCATCATCAAGATGACCACCGGGCGCTACTACACGCCGTCCTGGCGCGCGATCGAGCGGAGCGGGGACAGCGCGGAGGCGTCCGGCATCTCGCCGGACCACGTGGTCTCGATCGACGACGACGAGCGCAACCGCGTCTACGGCTACC
Organism: uncultured Planctomycetaceae bacterium; assembly: GCA_964509445.1. GTDB lineage: Bacteria > Planctomycetota > UBA1135 > UBA1135 > CAZDYS01. Next base: position 2,793 of record CAZDYS010000184.1, on the reverse strand, counting down.
TGAACAGCTACTCCCCGCCTCGATCCGTGCTCGAGCCGATCATGGCCTGGGAGGAGCGCGAGGAGCGCGAGCTCTACGCCCGACCGCCGCGGGACCGCCAGCTCGACGCTGCCGTCGCCCTGCTCTCGGGAACCGCCCCTCCGAGCGATGTCGTCTGGTGACCTGATCCTCGGGATCGAGTCCTCCTGCGACGAGACGGCTGCCGCGGTCGTGCGCGCGGGTCGCGAGATCCTCTCCTCCGCGGTCCACAGCCAGGTCGCCGCCCACGCGCCCTTCGGTGGAGTGGTCCCGGAGATCGCCGGCCGCTCGCACCTCGAACAGATCCTGCCGATCGTCGACCAGGCGCTGGACGAGGCCGGCGTCACGCTGGAGGACGTCGACGCGATCGCGGTCACGCGCCAGCCGGGCTTGATCGGGTCGCTCCTGGTCGGGCTGTGCGCCGCCAAGGCGCTCGCCTACGCGCGGTCCGTGCCGCTGCTCGGCGTGCATCACATCGAGGCGCACGCCTACGCGGCGACGATGGAGCACGAGGTGAGCTTCCCGGCGCTGGCGCTGATCGTCTCCGGCGGGCACACGGCGCTGTATCGCATGGAGTCCGAGCATCGCCTGACGGCGCTCGCGCAGACGCTCGACGACGCCGCCGGAGAGGCCTTCGACAAGGTCGCCAGCATGCTCGGGCTCGGCTACCCCGGCGGTCCGGCGATCTCCCGGCTCGCGCGGGAGGGAGACCGGCGCGCGATCCGCTTCCCACGCTACCGCGCCAAGGACGGCCGTCCGGGATTCTCGTTCAGCGGGCTGAAGACCGCGGTGCTCTACCACCTGCGCGGCCAGGACGCGCTGCGGCCGACGCCGGCGCCGGAGGAGATCGAGAACAAGGCCGACGTCGCAGCCTCCTTCGAGGCGTCCGCCGTGGACACCCTGGTCCGGCAGACGCTGCTGGCAGCCGAGGAGCAGGATCTCGGTACGATCCTCGTGGCCGGCGGAGTCGCCTGCAACGGGCACCTGCGCGAGCGGATGACCCAGGAGGCCGAGGCGGTCGGTCGCCGGGCGCTGTTCCCCTCCCCGGCGTACTGCACCGACAACGCGGCCATGATCGCCGGTCTGGGCTGGCACCACCTGGTCGCGGGACGGGTCGCGGGCCTCGACCTCGACGCGAGCGCCCGCTGAGCGGTATGCTCCGGCGCCCGTGGATCGACACCGTCTGAGAGAGCTACTCGAGGGCGTCCGCGCCGGAAGCGTGGACGTGGAGGAAGGCCTCGAGCGCCTCGGGGACCTGCCGTTTCGAGAGCTCGATCACGCGCACGTCGACACGCATCGCGAGCTGCGCTGCGGCTTCCCGGAGGTCGTCTTCGGTCAGGGCAAGACGCCCGAGGAGCTGGTCACGATCTCGCGCGCCCTGGTCGAGGCCCACGGACGCGTCCTGATCACGCGCGTCGACGCGGACGCGGCGGGCGTCCTGGGCTCCGCGCTGCCGGAGGCCTCCCACCACGCGCGCGCCCGCGCGGTCACCGTCGGCCTCCCCGAACCCGGTCGAGGTCAGGGAAACGTGCTGGTCGCCGCTGCGGGGACGTCCGACTCGGCCGTCGCCGAGGAGGCCGAGCTCACGGCGCGCTTCCTCGGCGCCCGCACGGACCTGGTGGTCGACGTGGGCGTCGCCGGACTCCACCGCCTGCTCGCCCAGCGCGAGCGGCTCCGCGCGGCCGACGTGGTCGTCGTGGTCGCCGGCATGGAGGGAGCCCTCCCCAGCGTCGTCGGCGGCCTCGTCGAGCGCCCGGTCATCGCCGTGCCGACCTCGATCGGCTACGGCGCCAGCTTCGAAGGCATCGCTCCCCTGTTGACGATGCTGAACTCCTGCGCCGCCGGCGTCGTGGTCGTGAACATCGACAACGGATTCGGCGCGGGCTACGCCTCCGCGCAGATCTTGCGGCTCCAGACGAAACGACAATCCGAGAGGACAGCGGTCCGAGCATGAGCGATCCCAAGCGAGCTTCCCTGGCGGTCGAGAACGGCCTGGTCCTGCACGGCATCTCCGCCGGAGCCGACGGCGAGAGCTCCGGCGACCTCGTGTTCCACACCGCGATGAGCGGGTACCACGAGATCCTGACGGACCCCTCCTACGCCGGACAGGCGGTCGTGATGACCTATCCCCTGATCGGCAACTACGGCGTCGCCGAGGAGGACGCGGAGAGCAGCGGTGCCTGGCCGGAGGCCTTCATCGTGAAGGAGATGTCGCAGGTGCCCTCGAACCACCGCGCCGACAGCACGCTCCCGGAGTGGCTGGAACGCAACGGGATCGTGACCATCGCGGGCGTCGACACGCGCCGGCTCACGAAGCTGATCCGAACGGCCGGCTCGCTGCGCTGCACGATCTCGACCGTGGACCACGATCCGGACTCCCTGATCGCCAAGGCGCGGGCTGCCCAGTCCACGGACGGGCGGGACCTGGCCTCGCACGTCAGCTGCAAGGAGGCCTACGACTGGAACGAGGCCTACCACGAGAGCTATCCGAACGAGATCGCCCCGGCGAGCGGGAGCCGCAAGCGGGTCGTGGCCTACGACCTCGGCGTGAAGCGCAACAGCCTGCGCAGCCTGGTGCACTGCGGCTTCGACGTGACGGTCGTGCCCGCCTGGACGCCGGCCGAGGACGTGCTCCAGCTCGACCCGGACGGCATCTTCCTCTCGAACGGCCCGGGTGATCCGGCCGCCGTCACGCGCACCATCGCCGCGGTGGACGACCTGATCGGCAAGAAGCCGATCTTCGGGATCTGCCTCGGGCACCAGATCCTCTCGATC
>CAZDYS010000183.1:0-7531 GCA_964509445.1 uncultured Planctomycetaceae bacterium | reverse complement strand
CGGCTCCTTCACGCTCGCCGCGCCGCCGGAGGACCAGGACCCGCTCCTGGCGGCGGGCCTCGAGGGCTACGGCCCGGCCGCGGTGTCGGTCCGCTCCCTCTGGCCGGACCGCTCGCAGCCGCCCGGACCGATCACGCTGCGCCTGACGGAGCCGTTCTCGATCGCAGGCCGGGTCGTCGACTCGGAGGGCGAGGGGCTCGCGGACTGGCCCGTGCTGCTGCGCGAGTGCACCTCGCTCACGCCCTACATGGTCCCGCCCGACAGCGCGGAGAAGCTCGCGGGACACACCGAGGCGGTCTCCGGCCCGGACGGTTCCTTCGAGCTCACGGGGCTCCTGGACCGCGACTACCTCCTGTGGACCTACGACACCCAGGACCTCCTGCACGCGTTCGCCGAGGAGGTCCCGGCGGGCACCACCGACCTGGTCCTGGTCGTGCCGACCGCGAAGCTCTCGACGCTCGCGGGAGTCGTGCGCTCCCGCACGGGGCAACCGCTGGCGGACGTCGACGTCGGACTGAACCTGATCACCTACCGGAGCCAGACCGGCTACACGTCCGTGGGCGGCTCCCAGCAGGCGACCACGGACGAGGAGGGTCGCTTCTCCCTGCCGGGCGTCCCGCCGGGCGTGCAGCTCCACCTCGACGGGGCGCACATCGTGCCCGAGAAGCTGGACGTGGACGACCTCGACGATCTCGGGGACCTCGAGCTGGAGGTCGCCGCGCGGCGGCACTTCCGCGTCGTGATCGACGGTGCGACCGAAGACCTGCCCAGCCAGACCTTCTGGGTGCGAGGCGTGGACGGAGACGACCTCACGATCTACCAGTTCAACGCGAACGGCTGGATGGCCAGCGACCGTCAGGAGGTCCAGGCCGGCGGCCAGTCCTCGGTCTTCTCCGTCAGCGAGGACGCACGCGTCCTGGTCCTGCAGCGGCCGGACGACAGCGAGGTCGAAACCCCCATCACCCTCCTCGAGGAGGGCGTCACCGAAGTCCGGATCACTCCATGAACACCGAAGAGCTCCTGCCCTGCGTCGAGCGCGAGCCCGCGGCGGGCCCGGCCCGCGCGAGCGTCCTCTGGCTCCACGGCCTCGGCGCCGACGGCCACGACTTCGAACCGATCGTGCCGCTGCTCGGGCTCGAGGACGCCGGCGTGCGCTTCGTGTTCCCCCACGCGCCGTCGATGCCGGTCACGGTGAACGGCGGCTTCGTCATGCCCGCCTGGTACGACATCGTCGCGCTCGGCGGGGCACGCCAGGACGTGGACGGACTGCGGCGCTCCGCGGCGCGGGTCGCGCGCCTGGTCGAGCGGGAGCGCGAGCGCGGCGTCCCCTCCGAGCGCATCGTGCTCGCGGGCTTCTCCCAGGGCGGCGCCGTGGCCGCGCACCTCGCCCTCCGCTCCGAGGAGCGCCTCGCGGGCCTCGTGCTCCTGTCCACGTACCTGGTGGACGCCGAGACCGTCGAGGCCGAGGCCACCGAAGCGTCGCGTGGGCTGCCCGTCTTCCAGGCCCATGGCCTCTACGACGAGATGGTCACGCCGCAGCGCGGAGCCGCCGCGCGCGCCGTCTTCGAGGGTCGCGGGCATCCGCTGGCGTGGCACGAGTATCCCATCGCCCACGAGGTCTGTGAGGAAGAGATCAAGGCGCTCGGAAGCTGGCTCGGCGAGCGGCTGACGCCCTGATCGGAATCGCGTATCCTGACGGCCCTTTCCCCGTAGCGCCCCCGCTCCCGAACCGATTCCCTCCGGTCATGTCCGCTGACTCCCGTGCCAACCAACTCCGCGAAGAGCTCCTCGAAGAGCTGCGCGGAACGAACGCTGCCCCGAAGGACGACTCGAGCCTCTTCCAGGCAACCGTCGTCGGTGTGAACGACAAGGACGTGCTCCTCGAGCTCGGTCCGCGCACGCAGGGCGCCGTCCCGCGCGAGGAGTTCGCCGAGGCGGCACCGGAGGTCGGCTCGACCCTCGCCGTCAGCGTGGTCGGTCGCGACGAGGGCCTGTGGCTCTTCTCCAGCACGCTCGCGCGCCAGATCGCGAGCCGCGAGGAGATCGCGGTCGGCGTGCTCGTGAAGGGCCGCGTGATCGGCGTGAACAAGGGCGGCCTCGAGCTGAAGGTCGACGGCGGCGTCAACGCGTTCCTGCCGGCCTCGCAGATCGGCATGGGACACGTCGAAGACCTGACCACCCTGGCCGGAGAGAGCTACGTGTGCGAGGTGCTCGAGGTCGACGCGTCGCGCAACCGCATCGTGGTCTCGCGCCGCGCGGTGCTCGAGGCGGAAGCGCGCCAGAAGCGCGAGGACGCGGCCAGCGCGCTGGTCGAGGGCTCGATCCTGCGCGGCAAGGTCTCGCGCCTCGAGTCCTACGGCGCGTTCGTCGACATCGGCGGCGTCGAGGGACTGCTGCACGTCTCCAACATCTCGCACACGCGCGTGGAGCATCCCTCGGAGAAGCTCAAGACCGGTCAGGACGTCGAGGTCCAGGTGCTGAAGATCGAGGAGGGCGGACGCCGCATCGGGCTCGGCATGAAGCAGCTCGAGGCGGATCCCTGGGAGGTCGCCGCGGACAGCCTGCGCGAAGACGAGGTGCGCGAGGGCACGGTGCGCCGACTCGTCGACTTCGGCGCGTTCGTCGAGCTGATGCCCGGCGTCGACGGCCTGCTGCACGTCTCCCAGCTCGGCGCGGGACGCGTCAACCGCGCATCGGACGTGCTCAAGGTCGGCGAGACGCTCTCCGTGCGCGTGCTCAGCATCGACAGCTACCAGCGCCGGATCTCCCTCTCGCGCCTGGACGCGCGCGGAGCCCTGCTCGGCTCCGAGGAGTCCGCCGCCGGCGAGGAGATCCAGAACGTCCTGTCCAAGGGCGGCTCGATCGGCACGAACCTCGGCTCGCTCTTCGCCGACGCGCTGAAGAAGAAGGACTAGGTTCGGGTCGGAGGGCGCGCGCAAGGGCCGCCCCCCGAAGGGCCCCGCCGCCAGAGGGCTCGACGGAGAGGATCGGGAGACGGCCGCAGAGAGAGTTCTCGAGCGCGCGCAGCCTCGACTCAGAAGCCGATCACGAGCTCGGCCGCGTTGCACAACGCGTAGCCGCCGCCCAGCACCGCTCCCTGGGCGGTGCAGGTCAGGCCCGCGTAGGCCAGATCGCCCGGCACCTCGTGCGGGTGCACGTCGGACGTTCCGGTCGCGGGCTGCACGCTCACCAGGAAGCGCGGCGAAGTCACGTCCACCAGGAGCTCCCCGCCCGCCAGCATCCGGCCGGAGTCCGAGCGCTGGTAGATCGAGATCGACGTCAGCGTCGCGCCCGCGTGCCCCTCGTGCTCGACCACCGGCTGCCAGGTCGTGCCCAGCACGATCGGCTCTGCGTCGAGGCAGTCGCGGTTCGAGCCGCCGCCGTTCCAGAACGTCGAGGTGGCGAGCGGATCGCGGCAGAACAGGTCCGCGCGCACGTGGTCGACGGCGGCCTCCACGGCGGAGTTGTTCGGCTCGTCCGCGATCGAGAAGCGCAGACGCACGTTCGCGCTGGGCGTCACGTGGTCGGACAGCCGGAACGCACGGTTCCTCCAGCCGCCGCAGCGCAGCGCGACCTCCTCGACGCGCGTCCAGGAGCTCCCGCCGTCGGACGAGACGTCGACCTCGAGCGCGTCGCTCGCGTCGTGGTCGCTGCTGGCCTGATACAGCGCGTAGCGCACGAGACCGTCCCCCTGCGAGAAGTCCAGGATCGGCGAAAGGAGGCGCGTCGGGCCGCCGTCCACGTCCAGGACGAACTCGCCGGCCGGACCGTTGGCCGTCGCGAAGCAGGAGTCGCCGGCGTCCGTCGGGCTGTCGGTCCCGGCCTGGTAGTACGTTCGAACCGACGGGCCGCGCTCCCAGGCGCCCTCGACGAGAGCTGGGTCGTTCTCCACCGTCCAGCCGCGGTCCAGCTCGAAGTCGTCCTCGAAGACGGGCACGAGGCCCCCCGCGGCGAAGGTGCGGAAGAGCACCGGCTGCGCGGCCTCGGCGTCGACCGGCAGCGTGTAGCGCGTGCCCTGCGTGTCCTCCACCGCGAAGTAGTAGTCGATGCGCGCACCGCAGGGCGCGCTCGGCAGGTCGGCGGCGTACCGATTGTCTCCCTCGTCGGTCAGCGCGCTCTCGATCCAGGGGCCGTCGTCGACGCGAGCGCGCAGAAGCCCGCTCGTCGCGTCGAGCGCGCGACCGAGGCCGGCGATCTTGATCCGTGCAGAGGTCGGGGTGAACGGCGGGACGAGCTCGGGCCGCTCCTCGGGCGAGCTGAGCGCGAGCGCGCGGAAGTCCAGCGTGTACAGGCCGGCCGACGTCGCGAGCACGTTTCGCGCGCCGAACTCGGGCGCGATGGCGAAGTTCCGCAGGCTCTGGTCGCCGGGTCCGTCGTTGAAGCGCGCCACGAGCTCCAGCCGTCCCGCGCCCCGGTCGAGCTGGAACGCGAGCGCACCGTACTCGTTGCCGGCCACGTAGAAGCGATCTCCGCGGGCGACGGCCGCGCGGGGACCGGAGGAGGAGAAGTCCACCACCGGGTAGACCCACGAGTCGCGCGCGACGAACGACTTCGCGCCCCCTTCGTCCAGCACCTCGTAGAGCCGCACGGCTCCCTCGGAGCGACGCTCGCAGGTCAGGAACCAGGCTCCGTCGGGCGTCACCGCCACGTCGTTCGTCTGCGCGCCGAGCACCGCGCCCAGAAGAGGCGGCTTCACCGACGGCGTGAGCAGCGCCGCGTCGTAGACGAGCGCACGATCGATCCGGGAGATGAACAGGAGCTCGTCGGTCAGGGTGATCCCGCCGAGGGAGAAGTCCCCCACGTTGTAGCGGTGGTCGTGTCCCTGGATCCGAGCGGGCGCGTTGCTCGGGTTGTAGTCGCCGAGGTCGAACAGGAGGACCTCGCCGAAGTTGCCGCGCGCGAGCGCGAGCCAGCCGTCGGAGCGGTAGGCGACGTGCGCCATGGGGGCGCCCTCGATCAGGGTCAAGAGGACCGGGCTGCTCGGGTGCGTGACGTCGTAGATCGCGCAGGCATCGGCCGACTGGCTGTCCAGCGCGCAGAACAGCAGGCTCCGGAACGGATCCGAAGCGCTCGGCCCCACGGCCACGTCCCGGACCACGGAGCGGTCGTTCGGGAACGGCAGACGCAGGTCGTACAGATGGTCGATCTGCGACGGGTCGGAAACGTCGAGGACCGCCACCTCGGGCCGGGCGTCCCGGCAGACGAAGGCGTGGTCGTTCCAGGCCGCGAGGTTGCCGTAGGAGGCGAAGTCCGTGGCGCCGTAGGAGTCGAGCAGCCGGGTGCGGTACGTGTCGCCCTGGGCCCAGGCGGGCGCGAGGCTCACGAGAGGCGCGAGCGATAGGATCGCGAGGCGTTGCAACGAAGGTCGGTTCATCGAATCGGGTCGTTCGAAGGAGGAGCGCGAACGGAGGGAGCCTCGATCGCTCCCTCTCCGTCGTGACCTCGCGCGGACCCGGCGCGGGACCGGCCAGAAAAACCGGAACTTCGCGCCGAGGGACGGCGGCCCGTTCGCGTACGCCCGGCCTCCGTCGCCGGCGCTTCGTTCCCAGGACCTCCTCGCGACGGGCCGCCACGCGCGGGCGCCCGCCTCCGCCGCGGACGCCTACTCGGGCAGCTCGCTCTCGCGTGTCTCGAGCAGCTGCTGGAGGCGTCGCTCCCGTAGAGCCAGTCGATCGAGCTCGTCGCGCAGCGCCGCGAGCACCGCCTCGTCGGACTTGCTCTTGAGGCGCTTCTCGAGCTCCTCGCGCTCGCTCGCGAGCGCCTCCAGCTCCTCGCGCACGTTCGCCACGGACTCGGCGGCGTCTGCCTTGTCGAACGCGAGGGAGTCGACCGAGGTCTCGCCCGAGCCCTCGGTCGTCGGCGCGGTCCGCGCCACTCGCTGCGGGGCGAACCGATCCGTGGGCGCGAAGGCACGCGTCGACATCAGCGTCGGCGAGGCGATCTCGATGCCCGCCCCGTGCAGCACGTCGAGCATCGCCGCGCGCAGCTTCGTGCGCCGGCTGAGCAGCTCCTTGACCTCCGTCAGGAGACCCCCGACGCGGTAGACGATCGTGAAGTCGCCGAGCTCGGTGATGCGCACGAAGGGATCCCCGAGGTCGACCTCCTCGGCCGCCTCCAGGAGCAGCGTACGCACCCGCCCGTGGGGCTCGTCGTAGCCCAGGGACACCGTGGCCGAGACGATCGTCCCGCTGGAGCGCATCACGGTCATCGGACGCGTCGCGAGGAACAGGTTCGGGAGCGTCGTGAGATCGCGGTCCTCGGTCTGCACCTCCGTGTGGAACAGGCCGCGCTCGGTGACGCGCCCGAAGACCCCCTCGCACTTCACGAAGTCCCCGACCTTGAAGTTCCGCAGGGAGCGCATCATCAGCCCCGCGAGCACGTTCCCGAGGATGGTCGTCGAGGCCAGCGCGATCGACGCCGACAGGAGGAGCCCGAGGAAGTTCAGCAGGTCGGTCCGCGTCTGCTGCTCGACCGGCAGCGACAGGATCACCGCGATCGCCCCCAGCACCGTCAGGGAGAGCATCCAGACCTGGTCCCGGAAGCGGTGGCCCTGGGACGCCTCCTGACGTCTCTCCAGCCAGCGGCGCAGGCCGAACAGGACGACCAGCACGACGGCGAGCGTGGCCGTGGTGGGGACGAGCTCGAGGAGCTCGAAGGGCTCCTGGGGACCGGCGAGGAGGGCCATGGTCGAGAGCCTACGGGGCTCCGTTCGCCACCGCCACGGTCCCACCGAGGAGGCGGCGCTCCGTGCGGTCCTGCGACCGGGGACGACTCCCGTGGAGCCTCGACGCGGGGTTTCTCCGGCCCCAGGGGGCTTGCCTCCCGGCCTCGGCCCGCATAGAACCTGAATCGTCATGAAGCTCCTCTGCCGCCTCTTCAAAGTGGGATGCACCTGGGTGCCGGAGATCCAGGCGCCGGACGTGCGCTGGAACACCACCAAGGGCATGCACACGTTGGCCTCGAGCTTCGACGACGTCGAGATCAAGCACTTCGAGGTCTGCCGCCGGTGTGGAGAACGCCGGGAGCTCGCGCCGCTCACGAACGACGCCGACCGGCCGACCAACGACGACCTGACCATCGAGAAGAAGGACAAGTCGGCCTAGGACCTCCCGGCCGCGCGCGCACCGCCCGCGCGACCCCGGACGGCGCGGGCGGGAGGAAACGACTTCCCGGCCCTGGAAGCCCGTTCCGCCCGCGCTCCGCGAAGTTCTGCGCCCGCGTGCTTCCCCGATCGCCCGCAGCGGGGGACGATCCTTGGTGCGCTTTCCCCGGCGCGTCCCCGTCCTCGCCCCCACCCCCACCGCGGAGCCCTCCATGTACGACAAGTACTGGGACAGCCTCACCGAGAGCCTCTGGAGCCCGGAGAGCTGGTTCAAGGTGCTCTTCCTCCTGGTGTTCTATCCGATCTGGCTGCCGATCCTGCGCGCCATGAAGTCGGAGGTGCAGGAGGTGCTCGCACCGGAAGGCGGGCTCTACGCGAACAAGGAGCCGCGCCCGATCGCACGGCGTGCGCCGGGCGAGGACCCGTTCC
>CAZDYS010000182.1:0-7535 GCA_964509445.1 uncultured Planctomycetaceae bacterium | reverse complement strand
CGTCGTCCCGCGCGACTCCGTGGCCGCGTCGCGCGTGCTGCCTCCCGGCACGCGCGACGCGGCCACGGTCGCCAGGAGCTCCGGCGTCCCGGGGGCGTCGGGGGAGCGCGCCCTGACCGACGGGGACGTGCTCCTGCGCGTGCTGGGTGCCGACGGTCGCGACCTGGACGGCGTCACCGTCTTCCCGCTGCGCGCGGAGGAGCTCGCGCACTCCGTCCGCGTCGCCACGGCCGACGTCGCGCCGCTCCTGGAGCAGGCGACCTCCCCGTTCCTGCTCCCGCCGCCCCCTTCGGACGACGAGGCGACGGTGCAGTACGTCACGCTGCGCGCGCCCGGGTACGGCTGGCAGCGCGTGTCCCTGGAGCGTCCGCGCTCCGGCTGGGTCCAGCGCACGGTTCTCCTGCGGGCCTCCGCCGACCTGCGCGTGCGCGTGGCCGGTGCCGCCTTCGCCGGCCTCGAGCGGTCGCCGACGCTCCAGCTCGAGACGCCCAGCGGCAGCAGCGTACTGAGCGAGCCGCTGGACACGGCGGAGCGGCTGTTCGAGGGGCTTCCGACGGGTCTCCACGAGCTGTCGCTCGTCCACCCGGGTCCGGTCTGGCAAGAGGTCCGCGAAGGCCAGCTCACGCTGGCGCGCGGGGACGACACCGTGCTCGCGCGGCGCACGATCGAGCTCGTGCCGGGGGAGGTGGCCGAGGCCTCGCTCCTCCTGGAGGCCGCGCCGGCTCTGCGGCCCACCGTCTCCGCACGCCTGTCGATCGACTTCCCGCGCGGCGCGCGGCCGGACCTCGTGGCGCCGGGGTCCACGGTGGTGCTCCTCCGGCCCTTCGACGCCGCGACGCGCACCGCGTTCCACGCCTTCACGGACTTCCGCTACCAGAACGGGCTGCGCGTTCCGTTCCAGCTGGGGCCCGACGGTCTCGACGCGCGCACGTTCCACGAGCTCGAGCTGCCCGCGGGCCGCTACGAGTGCACGGTCCTGCCGCTCTGCCACCGCGAGGTGGTCGACGTGGAGGAGGGCACCTGGCTCCGCCTGACGCCGGAGGAGCCGGCGGTGTTCGAGCTCGCGGCGCCGGCGCCCGCCCCGGCCGCCTACTTCTTCCTGCCGGAGCACGAGGCCACCTACACGCTGGTCGCCTCGCCCTGGTCGACCGACCCGGAGTCCGGCGTCTGCACGGCGCTGCTCGCGCCCGGTCGCTACGTGGTGCAGCCGGCGGACGCCGCGCCGTTCTCGGTCACCAGCCCGATGCAGCGGGTGGAGCTCGTCCCGGGCTTCCAGGCCGCCGTGTTCGCCGGGACGCCGCCGCCGGGGTTCGAGGAGACCGGCGCGATCGCCGTGAGCTTCTCGCACGACGGACAGCGGATCCCGATGCACTCCCTGCCGTTCGAGATTCGCGCTCTCGGGCACGACGGCGTGGCGCTCGCGGACGGGGGGGTCACGCTCGACCCGGGGGAGTCCGCGGCGCTCCAGGTCGGCTGGTCCACGCTGCTGCGCGAGTTCACCTCGCTCTCGAAGCCGGTCTTCGTGAGCCGCCCCGGGGCCTACGAGCTCGGCGGCTTCGACCTGCCGTCCTTCGCCCCCGTGGCGCCGCGCGTCGTCGACGTGTTCGCCGGCGAGGTGCGCACGGTCGAGATCGAACTGCACCTCGAGGACTGATTTCCTCGGATTCCCCTGCAACGCAGGGGCGCGCGCGGGATCCAGGGGCAAGCAGGAGTCCGAGGCTGCCCCCGAAGCCCCGTTCTCTTGCAGGGTCAACCTCGGCGGAGGCGCGAGTCTTCGTCGAGGCGGTCTCCGCAAGGGGATCGCACCGTTTGGGGTGGTTCTGGGGGGGGAACCCGAGAGCCACTCCAAGTCTTCCCCCCGACCGACGGCGCTGGAAAGGGGGAAATAGGAGGCCCCGGCCGCTTCGGTGGTCGGGGCTTCCGCGTCCCTCCTGTGGGACGCAGGAGGCTCAGTCGGCGCGGTGCCCCGTCTCCAGCTTCGTCTCCCGCGCGGCCCGCAGCTCCGCGAGCGGGGCGCGAGCGGCCGGATCGGCCTCGAGCCACTCCTCCAGCGCGGCCCCCGCGACCGGCCACTCGCGGTCGAGCAGCGAGAACCAGGCCGTGTCGCGGTTGCGCCCCTTCACGACGAGGTGCTGCCGGAACACGCCCTCGAAGCGAAACCCAAGCCGCTCCGCCGCCGCCCGCGAGCGCGCGTTGAGCGCGTCGCACTTCCACTCGACGCGCCGGTACCCGAGCGCGAACGCGTTCCCGATCAACAGCGTCGCCGCGGCGGTGTTCACCGACCCGCGCTGGGCCTCGGGGGCGTACCAGATGTGCCCGATCTCGATGCGCCCGTGCTCCGCGGCGATCGAGAGGTAGGCGTTCTGCCCGAGCGCCCGTCCGCTCGCCGCGTCGCGCACCGTGAAGAACAGCGGATCCGTCGAGCGCTCCGCCGCGTGCAGGCTCGTGCGCAGCGCGTCCACGTCCGCGAACGGTCCGCCGCCCATGTAGGTCCACAGCGCTTCCCGCCGCGCGTCCCCGTGCGAGATCGCGTAGAGGTCCTCCGCGTCCCGGTCGGCCTCCAGCGGCTCCAGCCGCAAGCCGTACCCCTCGAGCGTCGCGCGCGCCGGTTCCGGCGGCGGAGAGAAGGCGAGCGGTTCGCCGCGCGGCAGGTCGTTCGTCATGCGGAGCGGGGGGGAGCGGAGGAGGTGCTCGGTCCGACCGGCGAGCGTGGGCCCGTTCCGGAGTCGCGATGGTGGGCCCTGTTGGACTCGAACCAACGACCTACCGATTATGAGTCAGCAGCTCTAACCGACTGAGCTAAGGGCCCTTGGGAGAGGACGAGTCCACGCGATCGACGCGGCTCGCTCTCACCGGTTGCCACGATACGCGGCGCCGCAGAACCCGACAAGCCGCGCCGGGCTCAGCGCGCGCGGTCGAGCCAGGCGGCGCGCAGCGTCTCGACGCGCGCGCGGTTCGCGCCCAGGTCGGAGTGTCCGACGCGCGAGGCGGAGCGCACGTGGACGACCTGGTGCGCGGCGTCGAGGCGCAGCTCGAGGTCGTCGCGGAAGCGCATGAGGGGCGTCGTGAACACCGCGTGGGCGTAGGTGTCGGTGGTCGTGACGAGCTCGCCGCCCTGGTCGGCGACGAGGGCGAGCAGCGCTGCGAAGGCGGCGGCGGGCTCCTCGTCGTACGCGAACGCCTCGATGGAGGAGTCGAGGCCGGCGTCCTCGCTGCACACGCAGTTCGGCGACTCCGGGCAGGGGCGGAGCCGGTCGCCCGCGAGGCCGATGTCCTCGGGGATCGACGTGCAGGAGAACGCGAGCGAGCCCAGGGCGACGAGGGCGAACAGGCCGAAGACGGTGAGGGCTTTCAGGACGGTGCGGCTCATGAAGTCAGGGGACGAGGAGCTGGATGGAGTGCCGCGTGCCGTCGACGCGCAGCGGGAGCTGGAGTTCGGTGGAGCCCACGGTGGACTCCGCGTCGAGGTGCACGCCGGCGGCGCGCGGCCCCTCGATCGCGAGGCCGCGGCAGGGGATGCAGTCGAGCAGGCCGAGCCTCGTGAGGAGTCCGCGCAGCAGCGGCAGCGCGCCCAGGCGCGCGAGTCCGAGCAGGGCCAGGTGACCGAAGGGCGTGCGCGTGCGGAAGCCGATCACCTGGAAGTGCGCCGAGGTCAGGTCCACGCCGTCCATCGGGAGCCGCATGTTGCCCGCGTAGAGGCGCGCGCGCGTGGCGAGCACGTTCGAGTACGTGCGCGCCAGCCGCCGACCGTCGCAGGTCTCGAGCACGGCCTGGATCGGGCGGCCCCAGGCGAGAGGGAGGACGCGCAGGGCGGTCGTGACGAACTCCGTCTTCCCGTGCTTGCCGGTGCGCGTCCGCCAGCGGTTGACCCGGCGAACGATCGTGCCGAGGAAGCCCGCCTCGGCGAAGAGCACCCAGCGGCGACCGTTGGCCGCGAACAGCGGGACCTCTGCCGTGCGGCCCTCGTGCAGCAGCCGGGCCACGTCGCCGGGGGCGTCGCTCAGCCCCTGCTCGAGGCTCAGCACGTTCACGGTCCCCGTCCCGCCGAACCCCAGGGGCGTCTCGAGCGCGCGCAGCCCGTTCACGGCGGCGTGGAAGCTGCCGTCCCCGCCGACGATCACGACGCTGCGGTAGAGGTGCGGGTCGATCGAGGCGAACACGTCCCGATCGGCGCGCGTCTCGAGGAGCTCCGCCGACGCGCCGCGTGCCTCGAGAGCGGTCGCGAGCTCCGTCGCGAACCGCGCGGCCTCGCCTCGTCCGGACACGGGGTTGAAGACGATCAGGACGGGCCGGGTCATGGGCGGAGGATGGTAGCGGGGGTCGGAGTCGCGTCGCCAGGTGCGCGCGACGTCCGGTGTGGTCTGGCCCGGAAACGCCCGGCGGGGGACAGGGTTCTCGGAATTGGGAATCCACTCCGTCTCCCGCAAGCGTGAGGTCCGAGTCGATTCTCGATCCCGCCATGCCTACTCTCGGTCGTCGTACCGATCGCCGTTCCTCTCTCGCGCGCGCCCCATCTTCCCGACCGGACCAAGCAGCCGGTCGATCGCCGCTCCGCCCGGGAGAGACGGCGCGTGTCGTCGACGTGAGTCCTCCGAAACTACTGTTCGTGGATGCTCTGGGCGGCTCGCACGACGCGCTCGTGCGAGCGGTGGAGCAATCGGCGAACTGCGAGGTCACGACGGCGGACTCCTACGAGGGCCTGCTGCGGGTCCTGTCGAGCTCGCGCTTCGACCTCGCGGTCTTCTCGCCCGCCCACCGTCCGGGGGAGGACTGGATGCTCCCCGCGGTGCGCCGGCGAGTGGCGGTGGCGGCGCGCGCGACGACGGACGGCTCGGGGAGTCTCCTGCTCGACCCGCTCTGGCAGTCCGAGGACGCGTCGGGCGTCTCCGTGGGTCTCCTGGCGGATCTGCAGGACCGGCGCGGACGAGCGCTCGAGTCCCTGCGCGCACGCGCACCGCGAACGCACGGATCGCCCTCTGCGCTGGAGGACGTCCCGGGCGCGCTTCCGAGGTCTCGGCCCGCGGCCCCGCCCGTGGAGCCGGCGGGGCTCGAACGCGCCATCGCGCGCGGGTCCTTCGTCCCCTTCCTCGTCTGCGACGAGCAGGGCTGGATCCTCGACGCCAACGACGCGGCCGCCCGCGCCTTCGGCACCGAGCTCTCCGAGCTCCTCCAGACGGACGTCCAGCGCCTGCATCCGGCGCTCGCGCGCGACGCGCACCAGCGAAGCGGCGCGCACGTCGAGGAGCGCGGTCCGATCGTCGAGGAGGCGCGGCTCGTACGTCGCGACGGCACCTCGTTCCCGGCGCGCGTCCAGGTCTCGCCGTTCTGGTCCGACGGCTCGCGCCTGTGGATCCTCCAGGTGCAGGAGCAGGTGGGCTCGACGGCCCCGGCGCCCGAACGCTCCGAGAGCGTCGAGCAGACCCGGAGACGCAGCGCCGCACGGCTCGCCGCGGTCGGTCGCATCAGCCTGCTCGCGCTCCACGGCGGCAACGTCGAGAAGCTGCTCCAGGAGGTCGTCCACGCGGTCGCCGAGGCGCTCGACGTTCCCTGGTGCGACTACGTCGAGGTCGACGCACGGAGCGGAGCCGCGATCCTCCGCGCGAGCGCGGGCTGGGAGGGGCTCGCCCCCGGCGCGGTCGTCGGAGGAGCCCGCGGAGCGCTGGCGCGCGGTGGCGTGCTCGAGCGCGAGGCGGTTCGCTTCGACGCAGAGACCGAGGACGGCGCGCCGCCGGAGTTCCTGCATCATCGGGGCACGCCGATCCGCTCGGGCCTCCTCGCCGTCGTCCGTCCCGAGGAGGGCGCCTCCGGAGTCCTGGGGGCCTACGACGCGAGCGACCGCAAGCGGACCCGGAACGACGAGGCGTTCCTGCGGACGGTCGCCAACGTGCTCTCCTCCCTGCTGCAGCGCGTACGCGACCAGAAGCAGCTGACGCGCAGCCAGGAGCGGCTTCAGCTGGCTCTGGAGGGCGGCGACCTCGGCCTGTGGAGCGTGGACCTCGTCTCCGGGGAGGTCTTCTTCGATCGCCGCTGGACCACGATGCTCGGCTACACCGCGGCGGAGCTCGGACCCACCTTCCGCTCCTGGCTGCGCCTGATCCACCGGGACGATCGCAAGGCGGTCCTCCACAAGCTGCGCGCGCACCTCGAGGGCCGGCGACCGAACGTGGAGGCCGAGTACCGCATCCGCACGAAGGACGGAGGCCATCGCTGGATCTTCGTCAAGGGCAAGGTGGTCGCGCGGGCGAACGACGGCACGCCGCTGCGCATCTCGGGAACGCACCTCGACGTCCACCGTCGCATCTCGCTGGAGGAGCAGCTGCGACACGCGCAGAAGATGGAGGCGCTGGGCACGCTCTCCGGAGGCGTCGCTCACGACTTCAACAACGTGCTGCAGTCGATCTCCGGGAACGCGGAGCTCTTGGCGGAGCACGTCGACGACGACCCCGACTCTCGGCAGCACGTGCAGAGCATCCTCCGCGCCTCGGATCGAGCCGCCGGCGTCGTGAAGAAGATCCTCGCGTTCTGCCGCCAGGAGGAGCCGCTGTTCCAGCGCGTCGACCTGGTCGAGCTCCTGGAAGAGCTCTACGACCTCCTGCGCCACTCGATCCCGCGCACGGTCCTGCTCACGAGGCGCGCCTACGTGAACGTCGCTCCGGTGCGCGCCGATGCCGGTCAGCTGATGCAGGTGTTCCTGAACCTCGCGGCCAACTCCGTGCAGGCGACGCGCGAAGAGGGGCAGATCGAGATCGAGCTCGATCGCCGGGTGGCGCGTCCGCGCGACCCCGCGGACCGAGCGACGCCGCCGATGGAGTTCGTGATCGCGTTCCGGGACTGGGGCGACGGCATCGCCGCGGAGAACATGCACCGCATCTTCGACCCGTTCTTCACCACGAAGAAGCGCGGGGAGGGCACGGGACTCGGCCTGTCCCTGGTCCACGGCATCGTCGAGGGACACGGCGGTCGGATCGAGGTGGAGAGCACGCCGCAGGCCGGGACGACCTTCTCGGTGTTCTTGCCCGAGCTCGAGCAGGAGGAGCCCTCCGAGGCGCCGTCGATCCGCGAGCTCCCGCGCGGCACGGAGCGGATCCTGGTGCTCGACGACGAGGAGCCGCTGGCGGACCTCTTGCGCAGCTGGCTCGGCAACCTCGGCTACCGCGTCGAGGCCACCAGTGACCCGGAGGAGGCGCTCGCGCGGATCGCGGCGGATCCGGAGGGCTTCGACCTGCTGCTGACGGACCACGCCATGCCCGGCATGACCGGCGTCGTCGTCGCCGAGCGCGCGCGTGCGCTGCGCCCTGGGCTGCAGGTCCTGATCATGAGCGGCTGGACGAACCGCGTGACGGCCGAGAACCTCTCCGAGTTCGGACAGGATCGTCTGCTCGCGAAGCCGTTCCGCATGCGGACGCTCGCGCAGACCGTGCGGGCGACGCTCGACGGCGAGACCGCCTGACCGAGGCGTCCCGCGGCGCGCGGAGCCGATGGTGGGGAAGGTGGGACTCGAACCCACACGGCCGAGGGCCTTCGGCTTTTAAGGC
>CAZDYS010000181.1:0-7640 GCA_964509445.1 uncultured Planctomycetaceae bacterium | reverse complement strand
CCTCCACGTGGTCCGGCGCGGCCTCCAGGACCGCGGTCAGGAGGAGCAGGCGCCGGCGGAGCAGCGACCGTGGCGCGAGCCAGGCGGCCGCCGCGTCCAGGGCCGGCAACAAGAGGGGGCGGCGGACGGCGAGGGCGTGCACGCGCAGGTCGCGGGTCCCCAGGGCCGGGCAGGGCGGGTCCAGCTCCTCCGGGAACAGCGTCGTGACCGCCTCCGCGTAGCGCGCGAGGAGCCGCTCCGCGGGCTCGCGCCCCAGGAGGTAGCGACCGAAGCGCCGGGCCTCGAGGTCGAGCGCTTCTCTGGCCTCGTCGTTGGAACCCAAGGTGAACGGGACTCTACTAGACGCGGGCCATGGACGTGAGAGCCACAGGACAGGATCCGCCGGGAGACGAGCGACCGCGCGTCGCCGTCGTGATCCCGTGCTATCGCGTCGTGCGCGAGGTGGGGGACGTCCTGCGCGCGATCGGTCCCGAGGTCCACCGGATCTACTGCGTGGACGACGCCTGCCCCGAGGGGAGCGGAGACCACGTCGAGCGCACGGTCGACGATCCGCGCGTCCAGGTGCTCCGGCACGAGGTCAACGAGGGCGTGGGCGGCGCGACGCTCACCGGGTTCCGGGAGGCGCGGGCCGACGGCGCGACGATCCTCGTGAAGCTCGACGGGGACGGGCAGATGGACCCCGCGCTGCTGCCGCGCTTCCTGGCTCCGTTGCTCGCGGGACGCGCGGACTACGCGAAGGGCAACCGCTTCTACGACCCGGGTTCGGTGCGCGGAATGCCACTGATCCGGCTGCTGGGGAACGCCGTGCTCTCCTTCGTGACCAAGCTCGCGAGCGGGTACTGGAACGTGTTCGACCCGACGAACGGCTACGTGGCGCTCCACGGGGCCGTGTTCGACCGCCTTCCGCTGGAGCGCATCAGTCGCGGGTACTTCTTCGAGTCCGACCTCCTGTTCCGGCTGAACACGGTGCAGGCGGTGGTCGAGGACGTGCCGATGGACGCGGTCTACGGAGACGAGCGCAGCGGTCTCGCGCCGGCGCGCATCGGCGGGGAGTTCCTCGTCAAGAACGCGCGCAACACCGTGTTGCGGTTGCTCTACGGCTACTACCTGCGGGACTTCGGCGCCGGGTCGTTGGAGCTCCTGCTCGGGAGCGTCCTCCTGGGCTTCGGCGTCGTCTTCGGGGCGAACCGCTGGATGTACTCCGAGTCGACCGGGACGCCCGTCACCGCCGGCACGGTGATGCTCGCGGGTCTCCCCGTGATGCTCGGCCTCCAGCTCCTCTTGTCGTTCCTGGCGGGGGACCGGCGTCGGTTGCCGGTGGTGCCGCTGCACCGGCGGCTCTTGGGCTGACGCGGCGCGGTTCAGTCCTGGCGAGCGGCCCAGGCCTGGGCCTCGTCGAGCGCCCGCAGCAGGTTCCCGCTCCACAGCTGCGCGATCTCGTCCTCGTCGTACCCGCGCCGCAAGAGCTCCAGGGTGACGTTCGGCGTCTCCGAGGCGTCGGCCCAGCCGGTGACGCCACCGCCTCCGTCGAAGTCGGAGCTGATCCCGACGTGGTCGATGCCGATGCGCTCGACGAGGTAGTCGATGTGGTCGACGAAGTCCGCCACGTCCACCGGAGGATGGGAGGCCTCGACGGCGGGCAGGCGCTCCTCGAAGGCCGCCTCCAGCGGCGCGATGCGCTCGCGATAGGCGTCGCGCTCCGGGGGCGAGAGCTGGAACTCCTCGCGCCGTCCGAGGAGCTCGATGTCGAGCTCCCGGGACAGCTCGCGACGCAGCTCCTCGACCGCCTCGCGATGGGCTTCGTGCTTGGCGGTGGCGACGTAGGTCCGGAAGGCCACGGTCTGGACGACGCCGCCGTTCTCCTTCAGCGCGTCGAGCTCCTCGTCGCTGAGGTTGCGGCTCACGTCGTTGACGGAGCGAGCCGAGGAGTGCGAGGCGATCACCGGGGCCTGGGAGAGCGCGATCGTCTCCAGGTTGGCCTTCTTCGAGGGGTGGGAGATGTCGATCAGGATGCCGAGGCGGTTCATCTCGGCGATGGCCTGCCGACCCAGCTCGCTGAGGCCGTCGTGCAGCCACACGTCGTCCCGCTCTCCGGTGTTCGAGTCGCTGAACTGGCTGTGCCCGTTGTGCGACAGCGACATGTAGCGGCCGCCGAGGGCGTGGAAGCGCTCGATGTTCTCGAGGTCGAGTCCGACGGGGTAGGCGTTCTCGATCCCGATCATCGCGACCTTCTTGCCGGCCGCGTCGATGCGCCGGGCGTCCTCGGAGGTGAGCGCGAGCTCGATGCGGTCGGGCGCGTACTCGTTCAGCAGCCGGTGGACCGCGTCGAACTTCTTCCACGCGCTCTCCAGCGCGGACCGATAGCCCTCCTCGTCCAGGTCTCCCTGGCCCGTGTAGACGATGAACCAGGCGACGTCGAGCCCGCCCGCCTCCATCTTGGGCAGGGTGACCTGCGAGTCGAGCTCCATGGTGTAGTTGCGATCCGTCGTGAAGTTGTCGAGCCGGAAGTCGCAGTGGGTGTCGAGGGTGAGGAGGCGCTCGTGCAGCTCTCCCGCGTAGGCGAGGAGCTCCTCCTCGCTCATGGCCGAGGCGTCCGGCTGCGCGGAGCAGGCGGTCAGGAGCAGGACGCCGGAGAGCGCACGCCGCACGGGGTCAGCCTCCGAGTCCGGTCGCGAGCCGGAAGGCCTCGTCCCCGCCGACGACCGGCAGGGTGAGCGATGTCTTCTGCAGGTCGACCGTCAGCTCGGCGCCCGGCTCGGGCCACAGCGTGAAGTCGCGGTCGCTGGAGAAGATCATCAGACCGATCCGCTGCCCGGCCGGAACCACGTGGTCGTCCGGCTGCAGGTCGAAGCTCACGGTCACGTACTCGCCCGGCTCGAGCGGTTCGCTCTCCGTGATCGAGGCGTGGTTCTGGGGGTCGGCCCAGCCGCGGGTGATCACGTTGTCGTAGACGCGCGCTCGGTCGGTCCAGGGCAGCGACACGACCCAGACGGACAGGTTGACCGCGGGCTGGTCGGCGGCGAGCTCGATCGTCACGCGCCCGGTTCCGGAGAGGTGCAGGTCCTTGGTGAGCTCCGGGGTCACGTACAGGAGGCGGTGCTTCGACTTCGTCGCTTTCGCGAGCGTGGCTCCGGACTGCGAGGCGTCGTCCTCGAGGGACTCCTGCGCGCCCTTCTCGGAGGCCGTGAGCGCGAGCTCGCCCTGGCGGGAGCCTCCCTCGCGCGGGTACACCGTCACGCCGGAGGCCTCGGGGTGCGGGTACTCGGGGTAGGGCGTCGGGTCGTTCCCGCGCACGTGCTCACGCACGACCCAGGAGCGCGGCTCCTCTGCGACGCCGTTCTCGACGCCGTACAGGTAGCGCGTGAACCACAGGTTCATCAGGCGCATCGGCGGAGGACCCCCGTGACCGCCCTGGTGGAAGTAGGCCATGCAGGGCACGCCCTTCTGCTTCAGGAGCTCGTAGATGCGGACACTGTGCTCCGGCATCACGTTCCAGTCGTTGAAGGCGTGCGCCATCAACGTCGCCGCGCGGTAGTTCTCGAGCTTGTTGGCGTAGTCGCGGCCGGCCCAGAACTCGTTGTAGTCGCCGTTGATGCGATCGAAGCCGCCGAGCAGCTCGCCGTCCCGCACGTTCTCGTTGCAGAAGTCCCGGCTCTCCGGCGGTCCGGAGTGGATGAAGTCGTAGAGCACGTCGATGTCCTCACCCATGTATCCACCGGGGTGACGGATGAGGCCGTTCGAGCGGTAGTAGTGGTAGTAGCTCGTGTTCGGCGCGATCGGGATGATCGCCTCGAGCCCTTCGACGCCGGTGGTCGCCGCGGCGACCGGGAGCGTGCCGTTGTAGGAGGTACCGGTCATGCCGACCTTGCCCGTGCACCAGTCGGCCACGACCTCCTCGTCGCCGTCCGGCGTGGTGTAGCCCTTGGCGCGGCCGTTGAGCCAGTCGATGACCGCCTTCGGCGCGAGCGCCTCGTTGTCCCCGCCGGTCGAGGGGCAGCCCTGCGACAGGCCGGTCCCCGGGGAGGCGGAGTGCACGACCGCGAAGCCGCGCGGGACCCAGTCGTTCACCAGCATGGTCGACATGCGCGGACGGCGCGACTGCTGACGGATGGGGGGGCAGCTCTCGCGGAACGGAGGGAACTCGCCCAGCTCCTGCTCGGGGCTCCACATGAACGCCTTGTCCGTGGAGCCGGTGCCCGAGAAGTAGGGGCTCGTGTTGTAGATGACCGGCACGCGCAGCCCCTCGGTCTCCGTCTGCGCGGGCCGCGTGACGTCCACGTGCACGCGGTCGAGCGAGCCGTTCCCGTCGCTGTCGGAGGGGGTCTCGACCCAGAGGTCGTGGATCACCCACTCGTCGGGGTCGGAGAAGGCGTCGACCACCTGCGCCTGGCCGTCCTCGAAGACCGGCTTCGCGGTCTCCTGGGCGGAGAGGGATGCAGAGGAGAGGGCGAGCAGGGAGAGCGAGAGGAAGCCGTTGCGCATGGTTCGTTCCGGGAATCGGGGGGCTCGAAGGTGCGCAGCCTACCGGATCCGGGGCGCGGTCGCTCCTCCGCCGCCCTCCGGCGCCGCTCTCGCGAAACGGGCGCGACAAATAGTGCACCGCGGGCACTCGATGCCCTCTAATCGAGGTATGGGAACCGGGGAGCGCCTCTTCCTCCTGGTGCTGTGCGCCGCCCTCGTCGCCTGCGGCGGGGGAGCCTCGAGCTCCGGTGCCGTGCAGCCCGGGGTGCCGGGGACCCTGCTCGAGAAGCCCGGTGGCGGCTCGTTCTTCCTCGACGAGCACCGGGCCGGCACGCGCTCCCGCCTCCAGCTCGTGGAGATGACCTGGGGCCGCCTGGTCGACGTCTACGGCCTCGCTCCGGACGGCCGGGTGGCCGCGCAGCCCGCCTACCGCGACCTGGTCGTCCGCGAGAACATCCTGACCGACGGGCAGCGCTACCGGGTCGAGATCAACCCGGCCACGCTGGGCACCTCGCTCGTCATCGAGCGGGTTCCAGGGGCCCCGGACGACGGCAGCGGCACGTTCGACGACCTCCTGCGCGACGCGATCGCCGACCTGCCGCCGATCGTCGCGAAGGACGACGAGTCGATCACCCCGGGGCCCTACTCGCTCGTCCCGCGCAACGCGACGCTGCAGCTGCGCTTCGACGACCTCCTGGACGACTCCCCGGAAGCCGCGCTCGACCTGGATCAGCTGGTTCGCGTGGTGACGGGGCAGCCACCGGACACGCCGTTCGAGGCGCGCGTCCTGTTCGACCCGTACCATGGGGGGCTGCGCGACGGACGCTTCCACTCGACGCGCGTGCTGGTCGACCTGACGATCACCGGCACCGAGTCGAACCAGGCCCCGCGTCCGCTCGACGTCAACGTGCTCGGTCTGCCGGCGAGCCTGCCGGGACAGACCGGCGCGAACGTCGCGCTGCGGATCCCCACGCGGACCGAGGAGGCGATCGGTCAGTTCGAGCTCCTGCGCTCCGCGAGCGGTGCACCGGTCGAACCCGGGCGGGGCCCGTTCGACCCCGACTCCGTGACCCTGGACGTCGTGCGCGGCTTCCGCAGCGGGAACGAGGAGGACCTGAACGGCGGCACGCTCCTGGACCTCGCGTCTCCCGAGATCGTCGGGAACTGGCGGCTCGACGTGACGGCGGCGCGTGAGACCGCGCCCTCGGCCTGGGAGCTGGAGCTCGCCTTCGCCACGACCTGCCGTGCGCCCCCGGCCGAGGGGGACGTGCTGCAGGTGGGGCGCTTCGTGCTCGTCGTCGCGGACGGCGGCCGCGCCCAGGCGGACGGAAGCTACAGCTCGGTCACGGCCAGGCTGGTGGCGGGGGAAGCGTCCTCGGACGCGGACCTCCTCGGCGTCGGCTTCCTGCAGCGTCCCTTCGAGCCACGGCTACCGATTCCCGGAGCCTGCTGGCTGACGATCGTTCCCGAGCCGGCGCAGCCCGGGCTGGGCGTCTCGAGCCAGGCCATCCTGCAGCTGCGCTTCAGCGAACCGATGGCTCCGGAGACGGTCCGCTCGCTCGACACCGTTCGGGTGGTGCGCGGCGGTCTCGACGGCCCGCTGACGGCGCAGACGCTCGTGATCGCGGAGCTGCTTCCTTCGGAGGACCTGCGCACCTTCCAGATCGTGCCCCTGCTCCCGCTGGACAACCAGGTGAGTGGCGGCTCCTACCGGTTGGAGCTGGTCGACGGTCCCGACGGCCTGCGGGACCTGGCCGGGAACGCCCTCGTGCGCGGCCTGCCGCCGGTGCCGTTCGAGCTGGACACCGCCGGGCCGCGGATCCAGACGGGCGGGATCGCGATGCGCTTCCAGAGCCTCGACGAGCTCGCGCCGCTCGGGCTGCCGGACGTGCGCGGCAACCTGGACTTCGACGCTGGTCGGGGGGTCCTGCGCGGGCGTCCGGTCACCTACGCCTCGGCGACCTGCGACAGCGCCACGGGACCTCCGTCGATCATGACGCCCTTCACGCCGGGAGTGCAGACGCCGCTGTCGTCGCTCGGGAGCCGGCTGCACGTGGTCTGGCGCTACGCCGACGTTGGCTGGTCGATCTACGACGAGACCAAGTACGACCTGGACGTGATCGGGCTGTACTGGACCCCGGCGACGAACTCGGTCTCGGCGGACTTCTTCAGCCGGTTCTCGATGCGCATGTCGCACTCGAAGTACCTGCCCGACGACGCGTGCGAGTTCTTCAACGTCCCGTTCCACGCCTTCTCCGGCCTGCCGAGCATGGAGCGTCCCTTCGACGATCACGTGCTCGAGGATCCGCGCGGGGGCTACCAGGTCGTGCACCCGGCGTCCCTGGGGTATCGAATCGACCCGAACGATCTGACGACGAGCATCACCAATCGCTCGATCTTCCCGTTCCCGATGAATCGCGGCACGGGAGAGCTGCGCTCGTTCACCTGGCGCGACACCTCGGTGCTCGCGGTCGGAGGCGCCACCGGACCGGGAGTGCCGATGGACATCGAGGTCGGCACCCCGTTGTTCCTCGCCAACGGAGTGGGGTCCTTCGCCGGGCGAGGACGCGTGCCGTCCATCGGGCTCCCGCTCCTGTGGGAGATCAACACCTTCCCGAGCTCCCAGGCGGTCGGGTTGAACTCGCTCGCCATCCTGTATCCGTGCATCGGCTGGCCGACGCCACACTTCCGCTCGTACTCGACGGGCGGGACGAACACGAACGGTCGGCAGGTGGTGGTCGACCCCGCTCTGGAGGAGTTCCCCAAGGGCGGCTTCAATCCGAGCTCGAGGCCCCCGGGGCAGCCGACGCGCCCGGCCGACAACTCCTTCTACGTCGGTCAGCTGGACTACGTCGTGCGGCTCACCCGGGTCCACTCGGCGTGGTTCGACACGGAGGCGGGGGACCCGATCTACGAGCCGCCGCTCGTGACGCCGGACCCCGAGTTCCAGCCGGCCGGGACCCGCGTCGTCGTCGAGTTCCGAGGAGCCAGGGACTTCCGGAACGCCGGGGATCGCCCGTTCGACGCGCTGCGGCTCGACGCCTACGGCAACTTCGAGGACGGCTCCGTCCTTTGGTTCGGAGGACGCCAGGACTGGACGGAGGACCTGACCTCTCTTTCCGGCGCTCGCTTCCTGCAGATGCGCATCACCTTCGAGGCGAACGTGAACACGTTCGAGC
>CAZDYS010000180.1:0-7649 GCA_964509445.1 uncultured Planctomycetaceae bacterium | reverse complement strand
GGCCCGGTCGCTCCCGCGGGCCCGGCGGGCCCCGCGGGACCCGTCGGACCCACGATCCCGTTCGCGCTGCTGAGGGTCGAGCCGTCCGGGAACGCGATTCCGCCGTTCACCGTGATCGGGAGGTTGAAGACCACGCCTCCGGGCGTGCACGCGAAGCACTGGTTCGCGAGCCGCGTGGCCGGCCCCGGGGTCGGGGCGAAGGCCGGAGTCGCCGGCGAGCTGGGCAGGCCCGCGCGGCGGCGCGCCTCCTGGACCGTCGCGGGAACCGTCGCCGGCTCCTCATCCGTCTGCGCGGTCCCGAGCTCGATCTCGCGCCACTGTCCGGCCTGCGGGTGGAAGAACCGCTCTCCGGTCAGAGTGACGACGTGCAGATCGGCACCGTCGCCGTCCCCGGAGTGTGCGAAGTGAGCGTCGAGCACCAGGCGCAGCTCCGGGAGCCCGCTGGCGAGGGTCACGTCTTCGAAGGCGTCCTTCCCGTTCCACTCGAGCATCCGGCTGTATCCCGCGTAGGAGGGAAGGAACAGCTCGACCCGGCCGTCCCCGTCCGCGTCTCCCCAGACGGCCTGGAACGCCTCGTCCGCCTTGCCGAACAGCTCGCTGGCCACGGTCACGTCCTCGAACTGCCCGTTGCTGGCGTTGCGCAGCAGCGTGCCCCCGCCGCCCGGCGCGAGCACGAGCACGTCGACCAGCCCGTCGGCATCGTAGTCGTGCCAGAAGTACACCGCCGCCTCGCTCCCCGCGACCGCGTCCTCGGGGATGCCGTTCTCGGTGGAACCGCTCCACTGCGCGGAAGCGAACGAACTGAGACAGAGGACGGACGTGCAGAGGTGGAGGTACTGCATAAGGGAAGCGGAAGGGCGGTTCCGTCGCGGACTTCCAGGGCAGGGGGGCGGCGGGAAGTCGCAGGCAGGGGGGGGAAGGTCCTCCCATGATCCCGAGGGATCCCCAGCCGTGGGGGTTCCGTTGGGATTTTCTAGGAGGCGGAGGAGCCCGCCCTCCGGGGGCCCCACCCCCCGCGGGCTCGATTCCCGCGCGGCTCCCGCGGAGACGCCCCCCCAGGATCGCGGAGGCGCCCTACAATCGCGGCGCGCGTCGGAAAGGGATTCCCTGCGGCGCCGCCCCCCCCTGCCCCCCACCGCTTGTGAGCTCGGCTTCGACCCGATGGCTCCTCAGGTGCTCACCCCGGCTCTTCACCTCGTCCCTGCGGAGGAATCCATGTCGTTCTTGCCGTTCCGATGGCGGTCCGTCGCCCGGTCCCTGTTCGCGCTGGTCGCGCTCGTCGCGGGCGCTCACGCCCAGGCCCCCACGGCCGACTTCTCGGGCACGCCGCTCACCGGCGTCGCGCCGCACACCGTCAGCTTCACCAACTTCACCAGCGGGGACGCGACCAGCTGGGCGTGGACCTTCGGGGACGGCGGCACGTCGACGGACTCCGACCCGGACCACACCTACACCAGCTCCGGCACCTACACCGTCAGCCTGACCGCGACCGGTCCGGGCGGCAGCGACGTCGAGACCAAGGTCGGCTACGTCGTCGTGCTGGACCCGCCGCCGGTCTCCGAGTTCTCCGCCACGCCGGTCACCGGAACCGCACCGCTGACGGTCAACTTCACCAACGCGAGCACCGGTGGCAGCGTCACGAGTCGGCTGTGGGACTTCGGGGACTTCGGCACGAGCACGGCGCTGAACCCGAGCCACACCTACCTCGCGGCGGGCACCTACACCGTCAGCCTGACGTCGACCGGCCCCGGAGGTTCCGACACGGAGACCAAGGTCGCCTACGTCACGGTGCTCGAACCGGCTCCCGTCGCCGAGTTCGCCGGCGCTCCGCTCGCCGGAGACGAAGGCATGACGACGTTCTTCACGGACCTCTCGAGCGGAAACGTCACGGACTGGTTCTGGACCTTCGGGGACGGAGGCACGTCCACCGCCCAGAACCCCAGCCACACCTACGGGACGGCCGGGACCTTCACGGTGGCGTTGACGGTCACCGGACCGGGCGGCGTCTCGAGCGAGACCAAGACCGACTACGTCGTCGTGGACGAGCTTCCGCCGATCGCGGACTTCTCGAGCGACCTGACCTCCGGGCTCGCCCCGCTCACCGTCGGTTTCGTGAACCTCACCGGCGGCGGCCCGGCGACGGGCGGCACCTGGACGTTCGGTGACGGCAACAGCTCCACGGACCTGAACCCCACGCACACCTACGCGAACGCCGGCGTGTACACGGTCTCCCTGACGGCCGACGGCCCCGGCGGGAGCGACACCGAGACGAAGTTCGCCTACATCACCGTCATCGAGCCGCCGCCGGCGGCCGACTTCACGACCGACACGATCGGAGGCGT
Organism: uncultured Planctomycetaceae bacterium; assembly: GCA_964509445.1. GTDB lineage: Bacteria > Planctomycetota > UBA1135 > UBA1135 > CAZDYS01. The sequence continues at coordinate 5,307 of CAZDYS010000180.1, read as the reverse complement.
GGGCCCGCTCTCGGTGCAGTTCACCGACGCGACGACGGGCATGGTCACCGCCTGGTCCTGGGACTTCGGGGACGGCACCAGCTCGACCCAGCAGAATCCCTCGCACACCTTCGTCGGCGCGGGCGCCTACACCGTCACGCTGACGTCCTTCGGCCCCGGCGGCTCCGACGTCGAGACGAAGACCGACCTGATCAACGTGATGGAGCCGCCGCCCCTGGCGCAGTTCTCCGGATCGCCGCAGGCCGGTGACATCCCCTTCACCACGACGTTCACGGACCTCTCCATGGGCGCCGTGACGGACTGGGCCTGGGACTTCGGCGACGGGAACACGTCGACCGATCCGAGCCCCTCCCACGAGTACACCGTCGCGGGCACCTACACGGTGAGCCTCACCGTCACGAGCGCCGGCGGAACGAGCACGGAGACCAAGACGGACTACGTCGTCGCGACGGAGCCGCCCCCCGTGGCCGAGTTCTCCGGGACGCCGCTGAGCGGCGCCTCGCCCCTCGACGTCACGTTCACCAACCTCACGAGCGGCGGTCCGACGACGGACTTCCTGTGGGACTTCGGCGACGCGACGACCTCCACCGCGACGGACCCCACGCACACCTACGCGGAGCCGGGCACCTACACAGTCAGCCTCACGGCGAACGGACCGGGCGGTTCGGTCACCGAGATCAAGAACGGCTACGTGACGGTCCTCGAGCCGCCCCCGGTGGCCGAGTTCTCCGGGACGAACGTCGACGGCCCGCTGCCGTTGACCTCCTCGTTCACGGACCTCTCGACCGGCATGGTCTCGAGCTGGGCCTGGGACTTCGGGGACGGCGGCACGTCCACGGCCCAGAACCCGAGCCACACCTACGGCACTCCCGGGAGCTACACGGTCTCGCTGACCGTCACCGGCGTCGGAGGCACGGACACGGAGTCCAAGACGGACTTCGTGGTCGTCGCGTCGCCGGTTCCGGTCGCGAGCTTCGACGGGACGCCGACGACGGGCTTCGCTCCGCTGACGGTGGACTTCACGAACACCTCGACGGACACCACCAGCGCGAGCTGGGACTTCGGGGACGGAGGTACGTCCAGCTCCCTGAGCCCGCAGTACACGTTCCTGAACGCCGGCACCTACACGGTCACCATGACGGCGACCGGCCCCGGCGGCGCGGACACCGTCACGCGGTTCGACTACATCGAGGTCGTCGAGCCCCCGCCGGCGGCGGACTTCGTGGCCACGCCGGAGACCGGTGAGGCCCCGCTCTTCGTCAACTTCAGCAACCTGACCACGGGCATGGTCACCAACTGGTCCTGGAGCTTCGGCGACGGCGGCACCTCGACCCTGCGGGACCCGGGCTACACCTTCACGGAACCCGGTAGCTACACGGTCACGCTGACCGCGATCGGCCCCGGCGGCTCCGACCAGGAGGTGAAGACCGCCTACGTCGTCGTCGACGAGCCGACGCCGGTCGCCCAGTTCACCGGAACTCCGCTCAACGGTGTCGCGCCGCTGGAGGTGTCCTTCACGGACTTCTCGGTCGGCAACATCACCAGCTGGGCCTGGAGCTTCGGGGACGGCAGCACGTCGACGGACCCGGACCCGGTCCACACCTTCGCTTCGGACGGCACCTACACCGTGAGCCTCACGGTCACGAGCGCCGGCGGAACGGCCACCGAGACCCGCGTCGACTACGTCACGGTCTCGGAAGAACCTCCGGTCCCGGACTTCACCGCGAGCAGCACGGCCGGCCTCGCTCCGCTGACGGTCGAGTTCACCCCGATCCTCGCGGGCGGTTCGGTGACGACCGGTCTGTGGGACTTCGGCGACAACACGACCTCGACCGCGCAGAACCCCAGCCACACCTACACGGAGGCGGGGCTCTACACGGTCAGCCTGACCCTGCAGGGACCCGGCGGCGTCGGCTCGGAGGTCAAGGTCGACTACATCCAGGTGGTGGACCAGGCGACGACCGCGGCCTTCTCCGCGACGCCGCTCGCCGGGGACGCTCCGCTGGAGGTCGCGTTCACGGACCAGTCCCTGGGCGTGATCGAGACCTGGGCCTGGGACTTCGGGGACGGAGCCACCTCGACCGAGGCGAACCCGACCCACACCTACACGCTGGGCGGGACCTACACGGTGAGCCTGACGGTCACCGGTCCCGGCGGTGCCGACACGGCGACGCAGACGGACTACGTGCTCGTCAACGACCCGACGCCGGTCGCCGACTTCAGCGGTACGCCGCTGACCGGTGCGCTGCCGCTGACGGTCGCGTTCACGGACCTCTCGAACCCCACCGGCACCAGCTGGAGCTGGGACTTCGGGGACGGCAACACGTCGACGCTCCAGAACCCGAGCCACACCTACACGACGCTCGGGATCTACACGGTGAGCCTGACGGTGACCGGTCCCGGCGGCTCGGACTCCGAGACGAAGGTCGACTACGTCGTGGCCGGGGACGTCCCCAGCCTCGAGGACGGCAACTTCGAGCTGCAGACCCCGGTCACGCCGCCCGGCGGCGCCTGGGCGATCACCGCGGGCGCGTCCCACGTGATCCACCCGATCGGCGTCGCCTCGGACAACGGGTTCCCGGTGTCCTTCGGGTCGCAGTGGTGCGAGATCGCCGCGGACGGAACGACGGCCGCGACGCCGCCCTCGAACCCCGGCGGTGCCGGTGCCGCGCCCGTCGGAGCCGCCGGCATCACGCAGGACTTCGTGTTCACCACGAACACGCCGCACCTCTTGTTCGACGCCGCGTTCCTCCTGGCCGGCCCGGCCGCGGACGCGTCGTTCAACGACTTCATGAGCGTCGACGTCAGCGACGGCACGACGACCCAGAACGTCTACTACGCCGACTCGTTCTCCGCGTTCCCGAACACGTCGGCCCAGTACGGGCTGCCGATGACGGACGTGAGCACGGTCTACGTCGACCTCCTGTCGCTCTTCCCGAGCGCCACGACGCAGACGGTCTTCACCATCACCGCCGAGGTCGGCAACGGTGGCGACGGCCTGACTCCCTCGAAGGGCTACCTCGACCAGTTCCGCCTGGCCGCCTTCGCCACGTCGACGGTCCGGAACGGAACGGGCGTCAACCCGCTCTGCTACAGCCCGATCACGAACCCGATCCTCGGGCAGACGTGGACGACGGAGGTCGAGCACGCGTCGCACCCGGGCGGCGCGACCCTGACCTACATCGAGGGCCGTTCGAACCCGACCCAGGGCATCGTGCTCGACTTCGGGGAGGTCCTCGTGATCGGCGCGAAGTACTTCAGCAACACGCTGGTGGCCTCGGGCACGGCAGACCTGCACAGCTTCCCGATCCCGCTGGACTTCTCCTTCGCCGGGCTGCCGACCGCCGTGCAGGCGGTGGTGCTCGGAGGAGACGGACCGCAGACCTGCAACGCGATCGACATCATGATCGGCTTCTGACCCGAGACGCCGATCGTCCTCAGCGGCGGCCGCTCTGCTTCTCGCGGACCGGCCGCCGCGTTCCTTCGTCGTCCAGGAGCGCGGCCCAGTCGAAGAGCAGCTCGACGTGGCCGACGCGGGCCGCCTGCGGGTCCCGCAAGGAGAGCAGGACCTCGCCGGGCTGCACCGCCCCGAAGTCGCGCAGCTGGAAGAAGCCGAACTGCCTCAGGCTCTCGGGCTCCGAGAACGATCGCTTCGCGGGATGGAAGCGCAGGCGGAGGAGCTCGTCCTCCTGGGTGTAGACGTAGAGCTCGAGCTCGTCCCCGACGGCCGCCCCCCAGGCGAACATGTGGACGATCCCGGGGAGGCTGTCCGGGAGCGGGAGCACGGGGCCGAGTTGGCGTTCGTCGGTCAACTCGCGCACGACCGCTCGGCGCCGACCTCCCAGATCCTCGAACAGCGTGACCCAGCGCCGATCGGGCGAGAGGCAATCCGACGGCACCTGCGATTCCAGCGACGTCAGGACGCGCAGGTCGTCCGGCGTCCGCGGCCCCGTCCCCACCTCCAGGAGGCAGAGGTCGACCCCCTGCTCGCGTTCGATCGCGAGGAACAGCTCCTGCCGCTCCTCGTCGATCGAGAGCACCGTCGGGTCCACGCGGGACAGGGGACCGACGAGCACCGGCTCCGGCTCGCTCCGAGAGTCGATCCTCCAGCGCCACACGCCGCTGTCGGCTCCGGACGAGCGGCGCGTGTAGTAGAGCCAGCCGTCCTTCGCGTCGATCGCGCCGGGAACGAGGTCCGCCTCGGCCGCGTCGAGCAGCGGGCGGAACACGCCGGAGGTCAATTCGCCTCCCCAGATCTCGATGAGCCCGTTGTCCGCGAGCATGGAGGCCGCGAGGAACTCGATGTCGCGCGAGAGGACGAAGGGCCCGTCGAGAGGAGCCTCCGGGGGCCCCCAGCTCGTCGGTTCCTCCCCGTCGCGCAGCCGCTGGAGCCGCCCGAGCTGCGAGCCGCGCGCGGGCAGCGTGAGCACGAGCCCGTTCCCCGCGAGGTCGAACCAGGCGGGCTTCCAGGCCTCCACCCGGTCGAGACCCGCCACGAGGAGCTGGGCCTTTCCCGTCGGCTCGAGCGTGGCGGGATCCGCGGGGATCGCGAACAGCTGGTCTCTTCGCGACGCGAGCAGGTGTCCCGTCGGGGACCAGGCGGCGAGACCGAACCCGTGGACCAGCTCGCGCGCCACACCGGTCTCCACGTCGATCGCGAGCGTCACCGGCTCGAACCCGCCGGAACCGTAGACGAAGGTGTGCGCGAGGACCTCGGCTCCGCCGGGAGCGCCCCGGTAGACCGTCGGGTCGTAGCTCTCGAGCTGCTCGAACCCGCTGATGGGCGTTCGCTCCCACTGGCCGCCCTCCACGTCCCGCACGAACAGGGTCGCCCCTTCCCCGACCGTGACCCACTGGTCGCGATCGGTCCATGCGAACGAGCTCTGAAGGAGGAACCCCTCCGGATAGCTGCCGGCCTCCACCACCTGCGGAACGCCCCCGGAGAGCCGCAACCGTACGACCTCGAGCTCCTCTCCCTGCGAGCCCTCCGGAAGCACGACGACCGCAACCTCGTCCCCGCTCGGAGAGAAGGCGAGCGTCTGGGCGTTCTCCGTTCGCGGGAGGCGCAGTGGGGAACGCGAGTCCAGGCGCCGGAGCACGAGCGCACGCACGGACTCCCCGCCCGCTTCGAACTCCTGGTCGTAGACCAGTGCGTCTCCACGCGGGGAGAGCCGCGGGAACACGGCGTTGTCGGACTGTGGCAGAAGCAGATCGACCAGCGCGGCGCCTCGCTCCGGCGCGGCTTCCCGCACCTCTCCCTCCGAGCGCAGGGACCAGCCCAGCGCGAGACCGCCGAGCAGCAGGACG
>CAZDYS010000179.1:0-7692 GCA_964509445.1 uncultured Planctomycetaceae bacterium | reverse complement strand
TGCCGAGATCCGCCGGATCGGGAACACGCGCGCCGTCGTCGTCTCGGCGGCGGGCACCGGCCTCGACCTCGGCGGGCTCGCGAGCCGCATCGAGGCCGAGCTCGCCTCGATGACGCCGCCGGAGGACGTCACGGTCCGGCTCGGGGGACAGAAGCGCGAGATGGACGAGGCGCAGTCCAGCCTGCGCTTCGCGCTGCTCCTCGCGGTCTTCCTGGTCTACGTCGTGATGGCGAGCCAGTTCGAGTCGCTGATCCAGCCCTTCGTGATCCTCCTGACCGTGCCCCTCGCGGGCGTCGGCGTGGTGCTGTCGCTCGACCTCCTGGGCGTGCCGCTCTCGGTGGTCGTGTTCATCGGACTGATCATGTTGGCCGGCATCGTCGTGAACAACGCGATCGTGCTGCTGGACCGCATCAACCAGAAGCGCGGCGAGGGCCTCGCCCTCCTGGACGCCGTGCTGGAAGGCGGTCGCGCCCGCCTGCGACCGATCCTGATGACCACGGCGACGACCGTGCTCGGCCTGCTCCCGCTGACCGGCTGGATGGAGGGCGTGCCGCTCATCGGTGCGCTCGGGTCCGGGCAAGGAGCTGAACTCCGCGCGCCGATGGCGATCGCCGTCATCACCGGGCTGATCTCGTCCACACTCCTTACGCTGCTCGTGATCCCGACCGTCTACTCTCTGGTCTGTCGGCGAACGGTCGCGGGCGCGGTGCCCGTGCCCGCTCCGCGCGGCGAGCACGGACTCGAAACCGAGCTGCTCTGACCCGTCATGACCCAGTCCAGCGAACGGCAACTCGACGGCTTCTTCGCCGGTGCGGTCGGACGACCGGTGGCCATCGCGGTCGCCTTCATCACGCTCCTCGTGCTCGGGGGCATCGCCTACGTGCGCGTGCCGATCCAGCTGTTGCCCTCGGGCATGCAGGACCCCTCGCTGAACATCTGGGTGCCGAACCCGGACTCGAACGCGCGGGAGAACGAGGAGAACGTCGCACGCCCCATCGAGGAGCAGCTGCGCACGCTCGCGGGCATCACCCGGATCCAGTCGAACTCGAACGACGGCTACGTCTACTTCGGGGTCCAGTTCGACTCGAAGGTCGACATGGACCTCGCGCGAGCCGAGGTCCGCGACCGCATCGAGCGGGCCTGGCCGACGCTGCCGGAGACAGCGCAGCCGGCCTCCATGTGGTCCGAGAGCGCGGACTCCCTGCCGATCTCCTTCTTCGGGATCACCGTCGCGGGCGACAGCGCCCGACGCGACTACCTGATCGACAAGGTCGTCAAGCCGCGTCTCGACGCGGTCCAGGGGATCGGCAACGTCGACCTGTGGGGCATCCTGCAGGACAGCCTCCGCATCCTCCTCGACGAGGACAAGGTGATCGCCGCGGGCCTCGACCTCGGCACGGTGATCCAGCGCCTCTCGAGCGACAACTTCGCGCTTCCGATGGGCGAGGTCCGGGACGGCGGCCGGGAGATCCTCCTGCGCTCCGACATGCGCTTCTCCTCGCCCGAGGAGGTCGCGGAGTTCCCCATCGGCGACGGGCTCAAGGTCAAGGACGTCGGTCGCGTGGCGCGCGTGAAGAGCGTCCGCAACGAGCTCACGCTGATCGACGGCGAGGTCGCCTACTACGGCATGGCGTCCAAGGACAGCCAGTCGAACGTCGTCGAGACCAGCCAGAACCTGCGCCGCACGGTCGAGGAGATCGAGAACGACCCGGCCACCGACGGCGACGTGAAGGTCACGCTCTTCTTCCTGCAGGGCGACCTGATCCAGAACGCGCTCACCCAGCTGCAGGAGACCGCGCTGTGGGGCGGCGTGCTGGCCGTGGGCGTCCTGTTCGTCTTCCTGCGCCGCGTCCGTCTGACCCTGTGCGTCGCGCTCTCGATCCCGGTCTCGGCGCTCTTGGCGATCAGCTTCAACTACTTCACCGGCGGCAGCTTCAACCTCCTGGCCATGGCGGGCATCACGCTCGGCATCGGCATGCTGGTCGACAACTCCGTCGTCGTGGTCGAGAACATCGTGCGGATCAAGCAGCGCGGCGAGCACCCGCTGACCGCCGCCGCGATCGGCATCCGCCAGATCGGCCTGGCCGTCACCCTAGCGACGCTGACCACGGTCGCCGTGTTCGTGCCGCTGATCTTCATGTCCGAGGACCCGACGACGCGCACGATGCTGGGCGCGCTCGGGATCCCGCTCGCGATCTCGCTGCTCGCGAGCCTGTTCGTCGCGGTCGTGTTCCTGCCGGTGATCACGGCGCGCACGATCGGTTCGGCGGAGGAGGAGGACCAGGCGGCCGGCAAGGTGGACCGCGCCCTCGACGCCCTCGCGCTGATCCCCGCCCGCCTGTTCGCCTGGATCGCCGGTGCCGCCCGCGTGGTCGCCTACGTCGCGCTGCGCGTCGCGCACTTCCTCAACCGCGTGACGCTCGTGCCTCTGCGGTACCTCGGAGTGCTCGTCGTCCTGGCGGTCGGCGTGTTCCTCTACCGCCAGACGGGACGGTTCGGCGGGAGCGAAGGACCCGCCTCGAGCCTCTCGGAGTACGGCGTCACGGTGGGAGCTCCGGACTCCGCTGTCACCTTCGGCCTGTGGGGTCTGTTCGGCTGGTTCGCGCTCGCGATCCTCGTCGCGAGCCTGTTCCTCGCGCGGCGCCGCCCGACCGGGGCTCCCGAGCGGCCCGCCTCGTTCCTGCCCGAGGGGCGCTCGTTGATCGAGATGGCCCTGCGCGCGAACCAGCAGCTGGTCGCCTGGACCCTGAAGCACCGCGTGCAGGCCACGGCCGTCTCCTGCCTGACCCTGGCCACGGTGATCGTGCCGTTCTCGAGCGTCGGAGCAGCGGCTTTCGGCCAGGAGGACTCCGCGGACGAGATCGGGTTCCGCGTCGTGTTCGACACGGAGTTCACGCTGGGCGAGGCGCGCGACCAGATCCAGATCTACGAGGACTTCCTCGTCGAGCACCAGGAGGAGATCGGCTTCGACCACCGCACGGTCCGCTTCAGCGAGGCCTACGCGGTCTTCCAGGTGCACTACCCGGACAGCCAGACGACGAAGAAGGTCGAGGACGACGCGGACATGCTCGAGCGCGAGCTGCCGCGGGTCTCCGGACACGAGCTGATCTTCTACGACGAGAACGAGTCCTCGGGCACCTCGAAGACCGTCGCCTCCTTCACGCTCACGGGCCCGGACTCGCGCGAGCTGGAGCGCCTCGCCGAGCTGGCGCAGCCGATCCTGGAGGGCGTGCCCGGTCTGAGCCAGGTGACCTCGCCGCTCGCGCGTGCGCCGGAGCAGATCGAGGTCACCGTGGACCGCGAGCTCGCGACCAGCCTCGGAGTCGACACGCAGTCCATCCAGCAGTCGATCGCCTGGACCCTGGGCGGGTTCCCGCTGCCGCGCTTCCAGGAAGAGGGGCGCGAGATCCCGCTCGTCATGGAGTACGACCAGGAGGAGATCGCCGGCATCTCCTCCCTGCGCGACCTGGCCGTGTTCGCCCAGAGCGGAGCCGTGCCGCTCACGACCATCGCGGACCTGGAGTTCACGCGCGGCGCGCGCAGCATCCGGCGCGTCGACGGCCAGACGAGCTTCACGCTCGAGGCCAAGGTCGACGAGCCGCTCAACATGATCCCGGTCACCGAGGCGGCCTACCGCGCGCTCGGCGAGATCGACCTGCCGCGCGGCTTCCAGTGGGACCGCAGCGACTCGGCCTCGCAGCGAACGAACGCGCAGTTCTCCGAGCTCCTCTCCGCCGGCGTGCTCTCGTTCGTGCTCGTCTTCCTCTTGATGGCGATCCTGTTCGAGTCGCTCATCCTCCCCTTCAGCGTGCTGGTCACGATCCCGTTCGCGTTCCTCGGCGGCTGGTGGACGCTGATGCTCACGGGGACCCGCATCGACGTGGTCGGGGCGATCGGTCTCTTGATCCTGATGGGCGTCGTGGTGAACAACGGCATCGTGCTGGTCGACCGGATCCACGGTCTGCGCGACCACATGAGCCGCTCGGACGCGATCCTCGAGGGCTGCAAGCACCGCGTGCGGCCGATCCTGATGACCGCGCTGACCACGGTGACGGGCCTCCTGCCGATGGCCGTGACGGAGCCGCCGCCCCAGAGCATCGACTACCGCGCGCTCGCGACGGTCGTCGCCGGCGGGCTCATCTGCAGCACCTTCTTCACCCTCTGGGTCGTCCCGCTCGCCTACACGGTGCTCGACGACTTCTGGTCGGTCTTCCTGCGCTGGGGAGCCTGGTGGACCCGCATGCGGCCGAGGTCCTCGTCCGCCTCCGCCGGTCCGGAGGCGCTGCCGGGCGGAGCCGCTGGCGCCAGCGGGCTGCGTCGATAGACTGTTCGCGCTTCGCGGCGGCCGGTGCCGCCGCGGCACGACCCGATCTTTCTCGATGGCGCGACCGACCCAAGACTCCGTCCGGAACCTGACCCTGCCCCGCGGCACCCGGATCGCGTGCGTCTCCTCGCGCTACCACGCCGAGGTGGTCGACCGCATGCGGGCCTCCGCCCGCCGGGTCCTGGAGGAGGCCGGCCTGGACCCCGCGAGCTGGTGGGACGTCGAGGCCCCCGGAGCCTTCGAGCTCCCGCTGTTCGCCCAGCGCCTCGCGCGGCGCAGCGACGTGGACGGTGTACTCACCTTCGGACTCGTGCTGAAGGGCGAGACCGACCACGACCGCTACATCTCGGCCGCGGTCTCCGACGCGCTGATGCGCATCGGACTCGAGACCGACAAGCCCGTGATGTTCGGCCTGCTCACCTGCCCCACTCTCGACCACGCGCTGCGGCGCGCGCGCACGGAGGCGGAGGACGGCCTCGACAAGGGCCGCGAGGTCGCCACGGCGCTGCTGGAGACGCTGGTGGGACTCGAGGAGATCGCGTCGCAGGACGGAGGAGAGGCGACCGCATGAAGAAGCGCACCCGAGCCCGCGAGCTCGCGCTCCAGTTCCTCTACCAGCTCGACCTGCGCGGTCCCGAGTTCGTCGAGGAGACCGCGGAGTTCCTGCGGGAGGAAGAGCCCGACCAGGGCACGCGCGAGTTCGCGCAGCACCTGATCAAGGGGACCGTGGAACACGCCGGCGAGATCGACGACGTGATCCGTCAGGTCGCGCAGAACTGGGACATCGAGCGCATGGCGGTGATCGACCGCAACGTGCTGCGCATGGCCACCTACGAGATCCTGCGCTGCAAGGACATCCCGCCGAAGGTGTCGATCAACGAGGCGATCGAGCTCGGCAAGCGCTACTCGACGCAGAACTCGGGCGGCTTCATCAACGGCGTGCTCGACAAGATCAAGGACCGCCTGGCGACCCGCACGCCGGAGTGACCGCGCGACTGGCATGGGACTCTTCGATCGGCTCAAGAAGCGACTGACGCGCACGCGCGAAGCGCTCTCCGACGGGATCAGCGGCCTGTTCCGCGGCGGGCGCCCGATGGACGGGGCGCCCCTGGGCGAGCTCGAGGAGCTGCTCTACAACGCCGACCTGGGGATGGTCGCCACGGACGTCGTCGAGGGACTCTCTCGCAAGCACAAGCGCGGCGAGATCAAGGGCGAGGAGGACGTCCGCACCGCGCTGCGCGAGACGCTCCTGGAGCTCCTGCCGGAGGACTGCGGCGAGAAGCCCTTCACCGAGAAGCCGACGGTGATCCTGGTCGTCGGCGTGAACGGGTCCGGGAAGACGACCTCGATCGCCAAGCTCGCGCACCGCTTCCACCAGGCCGGGCAGCACGTGCTGGTCGGCGCCTGCGACACGTTCCGCGCCGCCGCCGCGGACCAGCTCGAGATCTGGGCCGGCCGCAGCGAGGTCGACATCGTGCGCAAGCACGAGGGCGCGGACCCGGCTGCCGTCGCGTTCGAGGCCATGGAGAAGGCGATGTCGGTCGGGCACGACGTCGTGCTGCTCGACACCGCGGGGCGCCTGCACACGCAGACGCACCTGATGGAGGAGCTCGCGAAGATCCGGCGCGTCGTCGAGAAGCAGTGCCCCGGCGCACCGCACGAGGTCTGGCTCGTCCTGGACGGCACGAACGGCCAGAACGCGATCCAGCAGGCGCGCCTCTTCACCGCGGCCGTGGAGGTCACCGGGCTCGTGCTCACCAAGCTCGACGGAACGGCCCGCGGCGGCGCCGTGTTCGGGATCGAGCGCGAGCTGGGCCTGCCGATCCGCTACCTGGGCACGGGCGAGGCCAAGGAGCTGCTCGAGACGTTCGAGCCCGGCGCCTTCGTGGACGCGATTCTCGCGGCAGGTTAGCGTGGCCGCGTCGTCCACCGGCGCATGAACCAAGCAGCCACCTCTCCCGTCCCCTCGCCGCGCCGTGCCGCGCTGCCCTGGCTGCTGCTCCTGCCTCCGGCCACGCTGGCCTGGCCGCTGCCGAGTCCGATCGCGGACGACCCGTTCCCCACGTACGCCGGCGCGGCGCTGACCGCCCTGGCGACCCTGCCGGCCGCCCTCTACCTCGCGTTCGTCCCCGGCCCTCGCGGCGGCCACGTGCGCGGACTCTCGCTGCTGGCCCTGGTCTGGGCCTTCCTCGCCTCCTGGGTGCTCGCCGGAGCTCCGCCGGACGGCTACGCCGCGCGCCGGGCACTCGCGCTGAGCTCTTCCTGGCCCGCGCTGTTCCTGGGCGGAGCCCTGCTCGACACGGTCGGCCGCCGCGCGTTCAACCGCGGGGTGGTCCTGTTGTCCCTGCTCCTGACGGCCGGCGCCTTCCTGACGCGCGACGTGAGCGAGCTCGGCGGCGTGCTGGGCAACACCGGTCCGCTCTCCCAGGCGGCGCTCCCGGGCGCGGTGATCGGGGGCTGGTACGTCGCGACGCGACGCGGGCTGTTCTGGGGGCTCGGACTGCTCGCCTGCCTGTCGTTCCTCGCGCACGCGGCGATCACGCCGGTGTTCGCGGGCTGCGTCGCCTTCACCGCGACGATGCTGGCGAGCGGGTTCCTGTCGCAGTGGTCGCGCTCGAGTACCCAGGTGCGGCGCTGGCTCGGCATGCTCGGTGCGCTGTGCGTATTCCTCACGATCGCGCTCGCGCGTCCGCCCCAGCCGGACGAAGGGGCACCCGCGGAGCGCGAGAGCGCACGGACCTCGGTGGATGCCGGCGACCTGGGCGGGATCGAGGTGCGCGCGCGCGTCTGGTCGCGCGTTCCGAGGCTGCTCGGGGACGGCCTGGGCCGGAGCGCGCTGGGCGTCGGACCCGGTCAGTTCCAGCAGGCCTTCCCGCCCTACCGCGATCCGCGCGAGCTCGCGCTCTCGCGCCCGGACCCGTGTAGCCCCGATCACCCCGAGGTCGACCACGCGCACAACGACCTCCTGCAGGGCCTGGCCGAGCTGGGGCTCGCCGGCGGCGCGCTGTGGCTGTGCTTCCTCGCGTTCACCCTGCGGGCGTCGCTGCGCGCGCTCGCGGTCAGCGACTTCTCGACGATCGCCATGGGAGCGGGCTCCTTCGCGCTGCTCCTGGCGAGCTGCTTCCACGCGCCGCTGACGATCCACCCGGCCTCGAGCGCGCTCGGCTTCGTGCTCTTCGGCGCCGTGCTCGCGCGCGAGCGCGAGGAGGTCGGCCTGCGCACGGACTCCTGGGTCGTGCGCGGTGCCCTGGGCGTCGCCCTCCTGGGGGTCGTCGTGGGCTGGCCGCTCCTGGGGCACGGTCGCGGCCTCGCGCGCTTTGTCGATGAAGCGGCGGGGGGGCATTGGTGTGAGGGGGGGGGGTGGGGGG
>CAZDYS010000178.1:0-7707 GCA_964509445.1 uncultured Planctomycetaceae bacterium | reverse complement strand
AGGCGACCGAGAAGGGCTCGGAGCACAGCATCACGGAGTCGACGGTCTCGCGGGCGGCCTGGATGATCGCGTCCTTGTTGTGGATGGACGCCTGGGCCGGCGCGCCGATCACCGCGTAGACGAGCTCGTCCTTGCGCGGCTTCGCCTTGCGGATGATCTCACCGATCAGGTCGCGCGCGGCCTTGATGTTCTTGTCGGCCTCGCCGTCCTTGATGACGCCGTGCTCGAGCGGACGGTAGAAGTCCAGCGACAGACGGTGCTTGACGGCGTCGTCGCCGAACAGCACGTCCGTCTTCAGGAGCTTGCGCGCGACGACGTCCTTCGGGTAACCGACGAACGAGGCCACGGTCTCCCGCACGCCGTTGCTGGCGGTCACGGACGTCCGCGACGTACCCAGGTCGATGCCGAGGTAGAGGACGCCGTCCTCACGCTTCGTCTCGACCGTGAAGGACTCCTCGGAGGGGGTCTCGGTCGCCGTGGAGGTCGCCGTCGGCTCGCTCTCGACCACCGGAGTGTCTTGGCTCTCTTCGGAGCTCTTCTTGCTTTTGCTCATTTCTGCTTCGGAGGAAAATGCCGGGCTCTTCCCACCCGGTCCTGGGTACGGACTCGTTCCTTACGCCTCCGAGGTCATCGCCTGTCGAAGGGCGACGTTGGCCTCGAAGATGTTCTTCAGCATCTCGTGCTTCGCCTCGGCGTTCTCGTCGTCGTCGGCGAGGCCCTGGACGGTGCGGTAGAGCGACGCGACGCCCACGTCGGCGTCCTTCATCGACGCGACGCGCTTCAGCTCGCCCTCGGTGCGCGAGAGGCTCTCGGTGAGCTTCGCGATGCGACGTTCCAGCTGCTGGATCGTCTGCTGCGCGGCGATCAGCTGGGAGGCGGAGGAGCCGCGCTGGAACGTCTCGAGCTCGACCTTCAGGAGCGCGATGGTCTCCTTCTGCAGGCGCACGACGCCGGCCGACTGGTCGGGCTCCTGCTGGAAGAGCTCGATGACCTTGTCCACGAGCTCCTTGCCCCAGCGCTCCTCCTCGGCGACGGCCTGGCCGAACACCGTGTCCTGAATCTGCTCGATCTCGCGCAGCTGCTCCTGCAGCTCGTCCTTCAGGCGGTCGAGCTCGGTCTCCACGTCGCGCCAGCGCGAGATCTGGTCGCCGCCGGAGGCGCTCGCCACCTGCATGCCCGACTCGGCGTCCTGGACGACGGTCTCGAAGGAGACCTCGCCCGGATGCTGGTTGTGCGAGATCCCGACAGAGATCGTGATCGGCTCGTCCGTCGGCAGGCTCTGGTGCTCGATCGACTGCACCCGGATGCGCAGCTCGTCGGCGAGCTCCGCCAGCTCCTCGGGGGTGACGTGGGGGAAGACCGCGAGCTCGAAGCCCTCGGTCCAGATGCCCAGGCCGCGCACCTTGCGCTCGAAGACCACCGCCTTCAGCTCGCGGAACACCAGCGGCATCAGCACCCGCCGGTGCAGCATCAGGTCCGACGAGACGAAGCCGTCGAGGCCCAGCATCAGGCAGCTGATCGGGTAGCCGTGCGTGAGGGCGTTCTCGACCTCGAGACGCATCAGGTGGAGCGTCTGCGGGGTGGAGAGCCGCTGCCGGTTCGTACCGGTTGCTTCGGCCGTCTGGGACATCCGGGATGCTGAGCTAGGGCGTTCGGTGCGGGGCGTCCGCGCGGGGGACGCTGGGAGTCGCTTCCCTCCGCGGGAGGCGGTCTGAGACCCTCCCCTCGGACTTGGCCGGAGGCGGTCTTTAGCCGGCCTGGCCCTTCCCCGCCGATTCCGTCGTCGGGATGCGTCCTCGCACGGCACGGAGGCGAGTTCGCGCTGGATCGCCCCCCCCAGGAGCCCTTAAAACAGCCGTTCAGACGTTTCCCGCCCCGAGGGTGCCGCCCCTCACCGCTCGGGGGGTCGGAGCGCCGATCACATTCATGGATCTACAGAGCTCCCTCTACTACTCCGCGACCTTCCTCGCCGGCGGCGTCTTCGCCTGGTGGCTGCGGTCCCGCCGTGACCTGCCCGAGCGCATGCGTCTGGTCGAGCACTTCGAGCGGCGCGCCCGGCTGGCCGAGACGGAGCAGGAGCAGGCGATCCGGACGCTGAACGAGAACGAGATCCGCACGCGCAAGATCGAGGGCACCTACGACGGCCTGCGCACGAAGGTGCGCGAGCTCGAGGAGGAGGGGCAAGCGACCGAGCAGCAGGCGCTCGCGCTGCGCGAGGCGCTGCAGGCCCGCGAGGCCGAGCTCGGCGAGGTCCAGGCGCGCGTGGGCGGCCTCGAGGCCTCGAACAAGGACCTGACCAAGCGCACCGCGGAAGCGGAGGATCGGCGCAAGCTCGCCGACTCCTCGATCGACGGGGTGCGCAAGGAGCTCGCGAAGGCCACGCGGGAGCTCGAGCTCTCGAAGGCCGAGGAGGCACGCCTGAAGCAGCGGCTCCTGGAGACCGAGCAGCGCGCCGAGGAGGCGGAGCGCCTGCAGGTCGCGCTCGCCGAGGTACGCGGGGCGCTGGGGGAGCGCGAGACGCTCCTCCAGGAGATGCGCAGCCGCGTCGACGAGCTCAAGGAGGAGGTCGAGCGCCTGAGCTCCGTCGAGGCCGAGCTCGAGGCGCGCCGCCGCGACCTCGTCCAGCGCGACGCGCAGCTCGCGGAGCTCCGCAAGCGCCTGGAGGAGCTGAAGCCGCTGGAGTCCGAGCTGGAGGCGCGCCGGCGCGACCTGGCGGACCTCGAGAAGAAGCGCACCGCGCTCGACGAACAGGTGCGCGGGCTGACGCCGCTCGAAGGGCAGCTCGAGGCCAGCCGCAACGAGCTCAACGCGCGCGAGCGCGAGTGGAGCGCGAAGTACGACGCCGTGCTCGACCGGGCGCAGGCCGCCGAGGAACAGCTCGCCGAGGCCCGCGGCCGGATCGAGGAGCTCGTGCCGCTGACGGGCGAGCTGGAGGAGGCCGGGCGCCGCCTCGCGGTCCGCGAGGGCGAGTGGAAGGGACACCAGTCCGAGCTGCAGCGCGAGCACCAGGAGCGGCTCGCCGCGGCGCGGGCGGAGTTCGAGGAGCGGCTCGCGAAGAGCGAGGCGCGCCAGTCCGAGGCCGTGGCGCGCGCCGAGAAGCTGGAGGCGGAGCTCGCCACCCGCTCGAGCGAGGGACAGGAGCTCGCCCAGGACCTCGCGGTCGCGCGCTCGAACGAGCAGCGCACCGAGGCGGAGATCGCCGAGCTCGAGAAGCGCGTCGCGGCGCAGTCCCAGGAGCTCGAGGAGCTCAAGGGGTTCAAGGTCGAGGCCAAGGGGCTCCAGTCGACGCTCGGCGCCGTGCAGCGCACCGAGCGCGCGTTGACGGAGAAGCTCGAGCGCGAGGAGCAGCGGGCCGAGGCGGCGCTGGCCAAGCTCGAGGCCCAGGTCCAGGTCGACGGACAGCGGCGCGACGAGCTCGAAGGCTGGAAGGAGCGCTTCTCCCAGCTCTCCGCCACGCACAAGGCCGCGCAGCTCAAGGCGGATCGGCTGGCCAAGCGGGTGGAGGAGCTCGAGCAGTCCTTCGTCGAGGCGAAGACGAAGCTCGCCGAGACCACGGCGGCCGTCAAGGAGCGCGACGCGACGCTCAAGGCGGTCGAGAAGCGACGCGACACGCTCGAGCGGCAGCTGGAGCGGGCCGCCACGCAGGAGAAGGCGCGCAAGGAGAAGGAAGCGAAGGCGCGCGAGGCGAAGCGCAAGGCCAAGCCGGTCAAGGACGACCTCAAGGAGCTCGCGGGCATCGGTCCGGCGCTCGAGAAGAAGCTGAACAGCGTCGGGGTGAAGACCTACGAGGCGCTGGCGAAGCTCGACGCGAAGGGAGTCGAGGCGCTGGCCGAGGAGGTCAACGTGTCCGCCCAGCTCGTGCGCAAGAACAAGTGGGTCACCACCGCCAAGCGGCTGCACAAGGAGAAGTACGGCAGCCCGGTGGCCACGAAGGCCTGAGACCGCGGGAGCCCGGGGCCGTCAGCCCCCGGCTTCGATCTCCTCGCCCGTGTAGCCCAGGTCCTGCAGGGCCTCGAGCTCGGCGGGGGACAGGCGCGGCGCTACGCCGTCGGACCGAGCGTCCTTCTGCGCGTTCCGCCCACGCGCCTCCTCGGCGCGCATCCGCTCGAGCAGCGCCTGGACCCGGTCCGGGTGGGCTCCCGCCAGGTCGCGCTCTTCCTCCGGATCGTCCGGGAGGTGGTAGAGCTCGTAGAAGGGGCCGCGCAGCTCCTGTTTGAGCTCCTCGAACGGTGCGCGCAGGTCCGGGTCGCGAGCGGCCTGGACGCGCAGCTCCTCGGTCAGGATGCCGCTCGCTGCGAGCTCCGGCAGGTGTTCCTCCAGCCAGGCCTCCCGGACGCGCGGGTGCGTGATCAGCGGGGCCAGCCCGGCCTGGTAGCCGGGCCGCGTCTCGATCAGCTTCCAGCCCTCGAACTCGACCATGCGCTGGTCGATGTGGCCGCCCTCGCTGAAGGTCGGGCGTTCGGGCGCGGGGTCCCCCTCGAGGAGCGGCACGAGCGAGCGCCCGTGCAGGTAGTCGCGCGGCGCTCCGGCACCGACGAGCTCGAAGAGCGTCGGGTAGAGGTCCACCAGCTGCACCGAGGTGTCGATGCGCTTGCCCGCGTGCGCGTTCCTCGGGAGCTTGAGGAGCAGCGGGACGCGCACGACGTCCTCCCACAGCACGCCGTGGCTGAAGGAGCCGTGGGCGAAGGACTCGCCGTGGTCTCCGGTGATCACGATCAGCGCGTCGTCGTAGAGGCCGCGCTCCTTCAACAGGTCGCAGATCGCGCCGATGGAGAAGTCGGTCTTCAGGATCGCCTCGTCGTAGCGCGCGATGATCTCCTCGAGCGGGACCTCGCGCGGGATCGACCACACCTCCGGCTGCGGGCGGTGCACCGGGGGACACAGCGTCTGCGCCATCCAGGCGGGCATCGCGCCGAAGGTCTGCGGCGCGGCTCCCGCCAGGGTCGGACGCAGGTCTGGCGGAAGAAGGCCGTCGAACCGGCCGAGGAATCCCTCCTCCGGCCAGTAGGGGCCGTGCGCGTCCAGCGCGTGGATGAACGCGAAGAACGGCGCGTCGTCGCGGCGCAGCTGGTCGAGGTACTTCTCGAACTGGTCCGTGATGTAGCGGATGCCGTAGTAGGCCTCGTAGAAGCCGTAGCTCGACGGCCCCATGTCGTACAGGTCGAAGCCCTGGTCGATCTGGAAGCGCGGCGAGAGCCACGCCGTGTCGAGCGACGCGGCGGTCTGGTAGCCGCGCGCACGCAGCGTCTCCGCGAGCGTCCAGCGGTTCTGCGCGACCTTCCAGAAGTCGTAGTTGTCGAGCGCGCCGTCCTCGACGATGCCCTGCGCCAGGTGCGCCGACGGGTACAGCCCCGTCAGGACCGACAGGTAGCTCGGCAGGGTCCAGGGGGCGTTCGCCACGCAGCGCTCGAAGACGACCCCGTCCCGCGCGAGCTCCTCCAGCTCCGGCGTCGTGGGGCGGTCGTAGCCGTAGACCGAGCAGTGGTCCGCCGCGAGCGTGTCGACGCTGATGACGAGCACGAGCGGACGCTCGCGCGGCTCGTTCTCGTGGACCTCGGCGCGCGTGAGCGCGAGCTCGGCGCCGTCCGCCGCGAGCCAGGACACGGTGACGGCCGAGGCGAGGTCCGTCTGCGGCAGCACGAAGGCGCGCTCGAAGAGGCCGTCGAGGGAGATCGTGGTGAGCTCTTCGCCGGCGAGCGTTCCGTCGCGCGGGTCCATCGTCGCGAGCTCGACGCAGAGCTCTCCGGGGCCGCGCGCCTCCCCGGCCAGGACCAGGAGCCCGCCGCCGGGACCGGCCTCGGCGAACCAGCGCAGGCCGCAGGTGTCCGGGAGCGTCGCGCGGCTCGTCGCCGGGTCGAGCTCGATCGTGCGCTCGTCGCCCCAGCGCAGCTCGCCGACGGCGAGCGTGTCCCAGTCCCGGCCGCGCGGATCGGCCGCTCCACCACGTTCGACGTGCAGGGTGAGCACGTTGTCGCCGCGCACCCAGGCGGCCTGGTCGATCGTGATGCGGTGCGTGGTCTCCTCGTCCGTGAGGGCCAGGGTCCCGGGGACCTGGATGCCGTTCAGCTCGAGGCGCACGTCCCCCGGAGGAACCCCGGGGCGCGGCGTCGCGCGCCACAGCGTGAGCTCGACCTCGCGCGTCGCCCGTTCCGGCGCGCGCAGCTTCAGCCGCGCGGTCGGCTGGTTCGTCTCGAGGTACCAGCTGCCGTCCGCTCGCTTCCAGGGGAGGTGCGGTTCGAGCCGCGCCCAGCCGGCGCCACCGGCGGGTCCCCAGTCCGAGAGCGGCGCCGGGCGGAGCGGACCGGGCTGTTCGAACTTCGCGTCCGGGCTGCGCACCAGGAGGTCCAGCCCGCTCCCGGCGGCCGGCAGCGTGGCTCCGGTTCCGGGCGAACCGAGGAGCTGCAGGCCGAGGACGGCGACGAGCGCGAGGACGACGAGGCCCAGGAGCCAGAGGATCAGTCGAGAACGGGACATCGGTGGTGCAGGGGCTCCTCGGAACGCGGGCGGCGGAGGTGGAGCCCGAAGCGCAGAATCTACACGCCGAGGCGCCGGGGTGCTCTCGCTCCTACGTTTGCGCCGCCGGCCGCGTTGGGGGCGCCGGGCTCACAGGCGCCAGGTGAATCCCCAGCCGCCCATGTGCACGAGTCCCGAGTTGCCGTCGCCCTCGGCGTCCAGCCAGTGCGCGATCCAGACCGGGCCGGTGGCGAGGTGCGGCCCGAGCTTCCACTCGTAGCCCAGCCCGAGGTGGATGCCGCCGTAGTCGCCGGGGTTCCTCAGCGCACCCGCGTCGCCGGTCGAGCGTAGCCAGGCCAGACCCGCGCGGCCGGTCCAGGTGCCCGCGCGCTCCGGGGTCGGACGCCACAGGAGGCCGATGCGCACGACGGTGAGCTCGTCTCCGACGTCGCCCTCCTCGTCCACGGCCTCGTCCACCTCCTGGCGGACGAGGGTGCCCTCGAAGTCGAGCCGTCCGGGAACACCGGCCCGCAGGTTCTGCGCGAGGCTCACGGAGGCGCCGACCCCGGGGCCGGCGACGAGCCGACCGGTGAGCTCCAGATCCTCGCCACCGAGCGGGGAGGCGCAGCTCGCGGCGAGCGCGAGAACGAGCAGCGAGAGGATCCGCATGGCGCAGAGGATACGCGCTTCGGTCCCGCGGCGCCGCCGTCTAGGCTGACGACGATGGGCGGCCCGATCACCTACGAGGTCTGCGTCGAGGACCTGGAGGGCGCGCTGGTGGCCGAACGCGGCGGGGCCCAGCGCGTGGAGCTCTGCGCCGGGCTCCCCGAGGGCGGAACGACGCCGAGCCCGGGGGTGATCGCCGAGGCGGTCGAGCGCCTCTCGATCCCGGTCGTCGTCCTGCTGCGTCCGCGCCCCGGGGGCTTCGTCTACGACGCGGACGAACGCGCGGTCCTGCTGCGCGACCTCGAGGCCGTGCGGGCGTTCGGTGCCGAGGGCGTCGCGCTCGGAGGGACGGATCCGGACGGTCGCGTGGACGAGGAGCTCACGCGCGAGCTGGTGGAGCGAGCCCGACCGATGCGCGTGACCTTCCACCGCGCCTTCGACGGCGTGCCCGATCTCGTCGAGGGGTTGGAGGCGCTGCGCCGCGTCGGCGTGGACCGCCTCCTGACGTCCGGCGGGCGGGCGAGCGCCGAGGAGGGCGTCGAGGGCCTGCGGCTCCTGAGGGAGCGGGCCGGGGACGCGCTCACCGTG
>CAZDYS010000177.1:0-7715 GCA_964509445.1 uncultured Planctomycetaceae bacterium | reverse complement strand
CCCGCGCCTCGCGCTGGTTCCGCCCGCGAGTCCGGCGCCCCTTGCGGCGCCCGCGCCGCGGCCGCTGGGCCTCCCGGCTCCGGTCGAGGTTCCGGCACTCGCCATCGCGCCGCCGACGCCGACCGGCTCGCCGGAAGCCAGCGTGCCCTCTCTCGCGACGGCATCGGGCGTCTGCGTGGAGTGCCTGCAGGACGCCGCCCAGGACGAGCTCGACGAGGCCCGCGACCGCATCGAGGCGGAGCTCGAGCGCCGCGCCGAGGAGATCGAGGCGCGCATGGAGGAGCTCGAGGAGCTCCTGGAAGAGCGCCGCGAAGAAGCCGAGGAGCGCTTCGAGTCCGAGGTCGAGCGCCTGGAGGACCGCGCGCTCACCCTCGAGGACGAGCTCGAGGCCCGCGAGGAGCAGGTCGAGGCGGAGATCGAGGCCGTGCTCGAAGCTCTCGAGGTCGACCTGGAGAACGCCGAGATGGAGCTCGAGTGGCGCCAGGACGAGGAGGAAGACGAGCTCGAGGAAGAGCTCGAGCGCATGGAGGAGGAGCTCGAGCGTCAGGTCGAGGCCCTCGAGGAAGAGCTCGAACGGATGGAAGAGCAGCTCGAGGAGAAGGCCGAGGCGTTCGAGGAGGCGCACGAGGACGAGCTCGAAGCGTACGAGGAGTCCTACGAGGAGCTCGAGGAGGCTCTCGAGGAGGAGCTCGAGGCGCTGGAAGAGGCTCTCGAAGCGGAGCTCGAGGCGATCGAGGAAGCCCTCGAGGAGAGCGACGACGCCAAGGCGGCGAAAGAGCTCCAGAAGCGCAAGCACGAGCTGGAGCGGGAGTACGAGAGTGCTCACGCCCGCGCCGGCAAGGAGCTCGCCCGCGCTCAGGAAGAGCTGAACCGCGCCATGCAGGAGATCGACCGCGCCATGGCCGAGCAGGCCCAGGCGCTCGAGGCCGCGCGCATGGAGCAGATGCGCGCGATCGAGCACCAGCAGGCCGACATGCAGCGCGCCGCCGCCGAGCGCGTGCAGGCCCTGGAGCGCGCCCGTGCCCAGGAGCACCGGGAGCGCGACCGGATGCGCGCCCAGCGCCAGCGCGAGGTGGAGGAGAAGCGCCGTTCCATCGAGCGCCACATGCAGGAGGAACAGCGTCAGCTCCAGCGGGCGCGCCAGCACGAGCAGCGTGACCTGCAGAACGAGATGCGCGCGCACCAGAACCGGCTGCAGGAGGAGATCCGTGCGCACGAGCAGGAGATCCGCGCGATGCAGCGTCAGCTCCAGAACGAGCTGCGCAACGTGCAGCAGCAGCACACGGACCAGGTGCGCGCCATGCAGCAGGAGATGCACCAGCGCATGCAGGTCGAGCCCGGCCGCCGCGCCGAATGCCACTCGACGCGCGACGACTGCAAGAAGCGCCGCGCCTCCGGCCAGGCCTGCACGGAAGCCGAGCGCGAGGTGTCCAGCTGGCGGATGCACGAGCGCGCGGTGAGCGAGCGCCCGCACGCGTCCGTTTCCCACGGGACCCCCCACCAGGTGCACGTCGAGGTCACCAACAACTGGTTCTGCCAGGGCAAGAACGGCGACGCGAACGAGACCTTCCGCCGCGAGCTCGAGAAGGCGCTCGCGTCGGAGCTCGACGGCCTCGACCTGGACGACCTGATGGACCAGATCCTCGAGGCCCTGGAGCCGCTCCAGGACCTGGAGGGCAACGACTCCGTCGACATCGAGGTCGAGATCGAGGAGCACGAGGGCGACGCCGGCGACACCGTCGGACAGGCCCTGCAGTGGCTGCAGGACGTGGGCCTCGACGGCCTGGCGCTGGAGCTGCCGGAGGAGGGTTCCTGGGAGGCGCTCGCCGAGCTCGGCCACACCCCGCAGGAGCTGGCCGAGTGGGTGCAGCTCGCAGAACTCGCCGAGCTCTCCGAGCTCGCGGAGATCGAGGGAGCCGCCGAGGCCTTCGAGGGCTGGATCCAGGACCTGGAGCCCTTCGCCGTCGACGTGTTCGAGCCGAGCGAGCCCTTCGAGACGGCGGAGTTCGAGCCCTTCGACGTCCAGGTGGCGATCGAGCCGCTGGAGGACTTCGTGGTCGACCTGGGCTTCGACGCCTGGACCGCCGAGCCGACGCCCGCCGTGGTCCCGGAGCCGGTCTCCCGCGAGGAGAACGTGCTCGAGGAGATCCGCGCGCTGATGCAGAGCATGCGCCAGGACATGGCGGACGTGCAGCGCGAGCTCAGCGAGCTGCGTAGCGAGGTCCGTTCGCTCGATCCGTCGCGCCGGACGAACTAGCCCGGCCACGCCCCCCCTGCCGGCGGGCTGCCCGCCCGCCGGCCGTTTCCCTCCCCGCGAGGCGCTCGACGTCTCGTTTCCGCCCGAGGACTGTCCGCACCCCACGACCGTTCGGCCCGACCCCACCGCGAGGACTCCCCATGGCACTCCCCCACCCGCCCCGTCCGCTGACCTGGTCCGCGCTCCTGTGCGCCCTCGCCGCCAACCCGCTGACCGCGCTCCCGGAGAGCGGGACCGCGCCTCGCCTGGAGCGCGCGAACCACCTCGACGAAGGCGACGAGCAGTACCGCCTCCTCGCGGGGCTGATCGAGAAGGGGCTGTTCGAGCTCGCGGCGAGCGAGGGCGAGAAGTTCCTGTCCGCCTACGGCTCCCATCCCAAGTCCGAGCTCGCGCGCTATCGCCTGGCGACCGCGCAGTTCGAGCTGGAGCGCCTCGACGCCGCCGCGAAGAACTACCGCCCGCTGGTCGCGTCGGAAGGCTTCGAGTACCGCGCCGAAGCGGCCTTCCGCCTCGGCCAGTGCGAGCTGCGCGGCGAGCGCCTCGACCGCGCGTCGCGCGCCTTCCGGCTCGTGCTGGAGCTCGACCAGAGCTACCTCGAGGGACCCGCCACCTTCTTCCTCGGCGAGACCGCGTTCCGCCAGGGCGACACCGAGGCGGCACGCACGAGCTACCGCACGCTGGTGCAGCGCTTCGCGAGCTCCGAGTACGTGGCCGCCGCGCGGCGTGGCCTGGCCTGGTGCGCCTGGCAGGAAGGCGACCTCGAGGAGACCGTTCGCAGCGCACGCTCGTTCCTCGAGCGTCACGGGGACGAAGAGGACGCCGACGAGGTGCGCGTCCTCCTCGGCGAGGCGCTGCTCGAGAACGAGGACCACGGTCCCGCCCTGGCCGCCTTCGCGAGCGTTCGCTCGGCCGCCTACCGCGACGCGAAGCTGCGCGGCAGCGCCTTCGCGACCGCCGCGGCGGGCGACCACGCGGGAGCCGCCCAGCTCTTCGAGACCCTGGCGCGCGAGCTGCCGGAGAGCCGCTTCGCGGCCGAGGCCCGCCTGCAGCAGGGCATCCAGCTCCTGCGCGCCGAGGAGCCGCGCGCCGCCCTGCGCTCGCTGCGCGCGATCGCCTCCAACGAGGCCCCGGAGACGCTCTACTGGCTCGCTCAGGCGCTGGACCGCACGGGCGAGTCCGAACGCGCGCTCCGGACCATCGAACGCGCTCTCGCGGCGGAGACGGGCGAGTCCCTCGCGACGCGTCTCCAGATCGCGCGCGGCGACGTGCTCACCAAGCTGGGCCGGACCGAGGAGGCCGTCGGCGCCTACGAGTCCGGAGGCTCCGCCTATGCGCTCTACGCGGCGGCGGTCGCGGCCCTCAACGACGGCGAGGAGCGCACGGCGGTTCGGCTGGCCACGACCCTCCTGCGCTCGCAGGCGGACAGCGAGTACGCGACCGAGGCCCGCCTGGTGCTCGGCGAGTCCCTGTTCGCGCTCGGCGAGCACGAACGCGCGACGGAAGCGTTCGTGGCGCTCCTGGAGGAGACCCTCGAACCCGCCCAGCGCGCGCAGGCGATCAGTCGCGTGGGCTGGTGCCACTACCTGACCGGAGACCTCTCCGGCGCCGCGCGGCGCTTCGGGACCCTGATCGAGGAGCACCCGGACGACCCGGCCGCGGAGGAAGGCCTGTACATGCTCGGCCGGGTGCTCGTGGAGTCCGAGCGCACGGGCGAAGCGACCCGCGTGCACACGCTCTACCTGAAACGCCATCCGGACGGTCCGCACGCCGACGAGGTGCTCTACGCGCTGGCGCGCGCGACGGACGGCGCGGAGGGAGTCCCGCTGTTCGAGCGTCTCCTCGCACGGCACGCGGACAGCGACGTCGTCCCGCGCGCCCTGGTCGAGCTCGGCAACCGCCAGCTCGAGCTCGGTGCCGTCGAGGACGCCGCGCGCCACTTCGGAACGCTGCTCGAGCGCCATCCCCAGGACGAGCTCGTGCCGGAGGCGCGCTACGGCCTCGCCTGGGCTCGCTACCAGGCCGGCGACTTCGAGCGTTCGGCCGAGCTGCTGCGAGTCGTCGGCGCGTCCGAGGCCTCCCCCGCCGCGCTGCGCGAGGCCTCCTGGGAGCTCTGCATCTGGGCCTCCTCGAGCGCGAAGGACGCGCGCGGCGCGACCGAGGCCTGGCGCCAGTACGTGCGCTACGCCCAGGACGAGAACCGTCGGCTGGACGGCGCGCGGACCGTCGTCGCCGCCTGGCGCGACGCCGGCCGACCCGCCGAGGGACAGCGCGTCCTGGAAGAGCTCCTGGCGATGACGAGCGACCGCGGCGTGGCCGTGGGCGTGCTGCTCGAGAGCGCCTACCTCGCGCTCGAGGCCGGGGACGTCGCGCGGGCCGAGGCGCAGGTCGGAGCAGCCCGCGCCCGCGCCCCGAAGGACGCGTCCGTCGCCGAGGCGACCTTCTTCGTCGGCGAGGCCTACTTCACCGCGGGCGAGAACGCGCGCGCCGCGAAGCAGTACGAACGTTCGCTGGTGGAGGGCTCCCCGACGCGGACGAGCGCGCTCTACAAGCTCGGCTTCGCGCGCATGCGGGACGACGACCTCGAGGGCGCCCTCGAGCCGTTCGCCCAGGTCGTAGGCGGGGATCGCTCGCACGAGCTCTGGGGCGAGTCCCTGTTCCTCCACGGCGAGATGCTCTACCGCCTCGAACGCTTCGAGGAGGCGGCGCGCTCCTTCGCGCTCCTGTGCAAGGAGGCGCCGCGCCACGAGGTCGTCCCCAAGGCGCGCTTCCGGCTGGGACTCGCCTACGGAGAGCTCGGCCGCTGGAGCGACTGCGAGATCGCGCTGACGAAGCTCGCCAAGGAGGCGCCGGAGTTCGCGAACGGGACCGAGGCCGAGCTGTGGCGCGGCCGCGCCCTGTCCGCGCAGCGCAAGCGGCGCGCCGCCCGTCAGGCCTTCGAGCGCGTCGTCGCGCAGGACGAAGGCGAGCTCGCCGCCCAGGCACGTCTCGGACTCGGGCGCCTGCTCGAGGACGAGGGACGCACGGAGGACGCCTTGTCCGAGTACTTCAAGGTCGCGTTCCTCTACGCCCACGACGAGGAGGTCGCCGAAGCGCTGTACCGCGCCGGCACCTGCCTCGAGACGATGGGCGACACCGACAAGGCGCTCGAGCAGTACCGCGAGGTGCTCGAGAGCCACCCCGACGCGCGCTACGCCACCGAGGCCAGGAAGGGCATCGAGAGGCTGCGCTCGTGAACCGGTTCGGATCGGAGGAAGCCGAGGCGATGGAGGGTACGTGGGGTACGCGGACGGGCGATTGGGCTGCTCGTCCGGGGTCCATCCCCGAGGCCTCCTCCGATCTGACTCTTCTCAACCACCCCACCACCACGCTCTTCGGAGGGCAACGATGAACACCCAGGAGAACACGCTGGCAGCGACCACGCCGGTCGAGCTGGACTCCGTCTTCGACATGATCCTGAACGGGGGTCCGCTGATGATCCCCATCGCGCTTTGCTCGGTCGTCGCGATCGCCTTCGTGGTCGAACGCTCGATCCGGCTGCGCGAGGGAGAGCTGGGCTCGAAGCGCTACGCGAAGAAGATCCTCACGTCGCTGGAGGAGGGCGGCCCCGAGAAGGCGCTCGAGGCCTGCGACGCGGACTCGCGCCCGCTCGGTCGCGTGCTGCGCGCCGGCATCGCGCGCTTCTCCTCCCCCGTCCTGGAGCTGGAGAAGGCCGTCGAGGACGCCGGAGCGCGCGAGGTCAAGCGCCTGAACGCGAACCTCAAGCCGCTCCTGGTCGTGGCCATGATCACGCCGCTGCTCGGCCTGCTCGGCACCGTCTGGGGGATGATCGAGGCGTTCTCGAACATCGCGCTGCAGGACGGACTCGGCAAGCCGGAGCTCCTGGCGGCCGGCATCAGTCAGGCGCTGATCACGACCGCCGCCGGTCTGACGGTCGCGATCCCGACCCAGGCGGCGCACTTCTGGCTGAAGGGCCGCGTCGATCGGTTCGTGCGCCGCACGGAGGACTTCTTCCTCGAGCTCACGGACGGCCTCGATCGCTTCCGTCCGCGCGCCATCGGGTTCCAGGAGGCGGGCCCGGCGGAGGTGGGAGTCGAGGCGTGAACATCCGCGAAGACGCGAACACCGACGAGGTCGTGGTCAACCTGACCCCGCTGATCGACGTGGTGTTCCTGCTGCTGATCTTCTTCATGGTGACGACGACGTTCCTCGACCCCGAGCGCGAGATCGACGTCGAGCTACCGACCGCCGAGTCCGCGGGAGAGCCGGACCAGCTGCCGGACGAGATCATCGTCACGGTGCTCGCCGACGGGAGCATCCTCCACCAGGGGGAGACGCTGACGCGCGACCAGCTCCTGAACGTGCTGAAGAGCGCTGCTCAGCACGACCCGGAGACCCCGGTCACGATCCGCGGGCACCGCCGCGCACAGCACGAGAACATCGTCGCCGTGATGGACGCCTGCGGACTGGCGGGCCTGTCGAACCTGGCCGTGGGAACCTCCCAGGAGCAGAGCTGATGCAGAAGAGCCGCGGGAAGGACTTCGTCGCGCTCGCCGCCGTCCTGGCCGCGACGGTCTACGGAACGTGGCTCTTCCTGCGCGCGCAGATGGACCTGGGCGCGGGCTGGACCGACGGCGAGACCGTCTACCAGACCGCGCGCGGAGAGCGCATCCGCCACGCGATCTGGGATCGCCCCGAGAAGATCGGCGGCGACGTCAACGGCCTGGAGAGGGAGGCGCGCCCGGCCCTGTCCCAGGACGGCCGCTGGCTGGTCTTCACCTCGGGCGAGCGTGGCCTGAACGCGGACCTGTACGTCGCGGAGATGCGCGACGGAGAGCCGGTCGACGCGCGCCCGGTCGGGATCCTCAACACGGCGGACGACGAGCTCGCCCCGGCCTTCGGTCCCGACGGCTTCTACTTCGCCTCCGACCGCGGTGGCCCGACCTTCGGGCTCGACCTGTACCGCGCGCCGTTCTCGGACGGCGTCTTCGGCGAGCCCGAGCCCATCGGCAGCGGGATCAACACCGCGGCCGACGAGACCGACCCCTACCCCGTGCCCGGGACGGCCGACCTCCTGTTCAGCTCGAACCGGGAGCGCGGCTCCCGCGTCGACTACGACCTCTACCGCGCGACTCCGGCCGCTGACGCGGAGGTGTCCGGGGACGCGGAGCCACCGGCGACCGAACCGCGCCGGCGCCGCTTCGACGTCGTGGCGCTGGAGGCCCTGAACACGCCCTTCGACGAGCGCGAGCCAGCGCTCACCTCCGACGGACGCACGCTCGTGTTCGCCACCGACCGCGAGCCGACGCGCGGCTTCGACCTGTACCGCAGCTTCCTCGAGGAGGAGGCCTGGCTCCCGCCGGAGCCGCTGTTCGGCGTGAACACCTGGCGCGCGGAGCGCGGGCCGCTCCTGTCCGCCGACGGGTTCTCGCTGTACTTCAGACGTGTGCTCTTTCCGATC
>CAZDYS010000176.1:0-7774 GCA_964509445.1 uncultured Planctomycetaceae bacterium | reverse complement strand
ACACCCTGATCTGGGGCAACCACTCGGCGACCCAGGTCCCGGACTTCCTGCACGCGACGATCGACGGCAAGCCCGCCGCCGACGTGATCACGGACCAGGCCTGGCTCGAAGGCGACTTCTTCACCACCGTGCAGAAGCGCGGCGCCGCGATCATCGCCGCGCGCGGGCTGTCCAGCGCGGCCTCGGCGGCCAACGCGCTCGTCGACCACGTGCGCGACCTGCGCACGGCGACGCCCGCGGGCGGCTGGAACTCGGTCTGCGTGGAGAGCGACGGCTCCTACGGCGTGACCGAAGGCCTGATCTCCTCGTTCCCCGTGCGCGCGGACGGCAACGGCGGCTGGGAGATCGTGCAGGGGCTCGAGATGAACGACTTCCTCCGGGCGAAGCTCGACGCGAGCGTGGCCGAGCTGGCCAACGAGCGCGAGCTGGTCCAGGACCTGTTGGGCTAGGCCCTCCAACGCAGAGAGCTGGCAACGCGGAGGCCGTCTCCAGGGAGGCGGCCTCTTCGCGTTTCCGGCCGACGGCTCAGTCGTCGTCGGCGTCGCGCGCCTGCCGCGCCTTCCACTCGTCGGTGAGGAGCCCCTCGTAGCCCCAGTTCTCCTCCTCGACCTCCTGCAGCACGACGTGGATGTGCTCGGGGCGCTTGCCCAGGCGTTCCACGAGGCTCTTGGTGACGTCGTGGACGATGCCGGCCTTCTGCTCACGGGTCGCGCCGCGGAGGATCTGGACGTTGACGTAGGGCATGGCGGGAGCTCCCGGGCGCAAGGATCTACTGACGGATCGTGTGCAAGCGGCCGGAGGCGAGGTCCTCGACCTCCTGCACCTCGCCGTTCGGCCACCGGATGGTGAGGTCCGCCGACTCCGCAGCCCCCAGGCCGAAGTGGATCCGGCGCGCGTTCATCGAGAGATAGCCGGATCCCCCCTGCAGCTCGCGCGTCGCGCGCACGCCGCCCGACGTCCGCGCGATCACCTTGGCGCCGATGGCGTCGCGGTTCGAGCCCTGGCTGGGGTCTCCGACCAGGCGCACCGCCAGCCAGTTCGTGTCCGGCGCGGGCGCGCGGTTCTCGAGCAGCACGGCGGCCGCGTGGAAGTTGTTGAGCGCGACGTCGAGGTCGCCGTCGCCGTCGGCGTCGAAGTAGGCCGTGCTGCGGGAGTTCAGCAGGAGGTCCGCGCCGGAGCCTTCGGACACGTTGCGCAGCTTGCCGGCGTCGTTCTCGAACAGGACGTTCGACTCGCGCGCGTGCGACAGGAACTGGTGCACGACCTCGCCGTCGCCGGTCTTCGCGCGGTGGACGCTGGCGTAGAAGTTGTAGTCGTTCGTGCCGTTGACCACGTACAGGTCGTCGTCGCCGTCGTGGTCGAAGTCGAGGAACTCCGCGTCCCAGGCCCAGCCCGTGGACGTCGTGCCCCGCTCGATCGAGCGCGCCTCCTCGAAGGAGGAGAGCCGCCCGTCCTCCAGGCGCGACAGGTAGAGCACGTCCGACTCCTTGACCAGCATGGTGGCCATGGCGTCGTAGTTGAAGTCGACCGGGGTCAGCACGTCCGGCAGGACGTACTTGTTGTCCTTCGCCAGGGTCGCGATGTTCGAGATGTAGACGTCCGGATGCCCGTCGTCGTTGAGGTCCGTGACCCCGACGTTCATGGAGTGGAACGAGTTCGTCATCCCCAGCCGGGTCGAGGCGTTCTCGAAGGTCCCGTCGCCCCGGTTCAGGAGCAAGGCGTTGCGGCCGAAGTCGTTGGCCACGACCAGGTCCTGGCGACCGTCGCCGTCCAGGTCGGTGTGCGAGACAGCCTGGCACCAGCCGGTGTCCGCCGCACCGCTCCCCTTGGAGACGTCCTCGAACCGCAGCTCGCCGAGGTTGCGCAGGAGGCGGTTCATCCCGCCGTTCTTGTTGTCCCGGTCGACCGTCGGCAGCGCGCCGGCGCGGTAGTCCCCGAAGGCGGCGAGGTAGACGTCGAGGAGCCCGTCCCCGTCGTAGTCGAACGCGGTCACCGGTCCGTCGATCCGGTCCGCGCCTCCGAGGCCGGCCCGCTCCGAGACGTCCTCGAAGGCGAGCGCGCCTCCCTCCGGGGTCACGTTCCGCCAGAGCTTGTGGTCCGAGCCGGCGTAGGTGACCAGGAGGTCGAGCCGCCCGTCGTTGTCGAAGTCCAGGAGCAGCGGCGTGCGGGCCTCGAGGGTGGCACCCTCCTCGTCGAAGGCGTCGAGCACCAGCGGCGAGCGCGAGAACGCGCCGCTGCCGTCGTTCAGGTACAGCCCGTTCCCGAGGCCGCCGCACAGGAAGACGTCGACGTCTCCGTCCCCGTCGACGTCCTCGGCCGCGACGCCCCCGCCGGAGAACGTCGGCGGTCCCGACGTGCGCGTGCGGCGGAACTCGCTGAGCCAGCTGGACGAGCGGTGTACGTAGTCGAGCCCCGCCTCGGTCGTCACGTCCACGAAGCGCACGCCGTCGGTGCGCTTGGTGCGCGTCTTGGCCGAACGAATCGTGGTGGCCTCCAGGACCGGCGCCGGACGCTCGTGGTGTTCGCGCGCTCGCTTCACGATGCGCTGGACGGCGCGCTGCAGGTCCGCGTCGCGCAGCGCGGGAGAGGCGGCCTTGTTCCGCGCCACGTCCCCCGCCATGCGCAGGACGAGCACGCTGAACTGCGAGACGCTCTCCGCCAGGATCTCCGCCGCGAACGGATCCGGTGCGAGGTCGGGACGCTCCGGTCGATCGATCGCGCGCTCGATGTAGCCCCAGTGGAAGCCCAGGTCGCGGAACGAGTCGCAGTCGTAGGCCTCGAGCGTCACGCGCTGTCCGGGCGGGAGGTGTCCGAAGAAGTGCACGTCCTCGAGCGTGTCCACTTCGTGCGGAGTCAGCTTCTGCACCGCCGCCAGCGCGTCCTCGGAGCGCACCAGCGCATGACCGCGTGAGCGGGCCTCGCTCGCGGACTCGATCAGGAGCTGGAGAGTGAAGGAGACGACCGCGTTCTCGAAGGTCGCCAGGAACGCCCGCGCCTGCTCGCGGTCCGGAGACATCTGGTAGAGCGCGTAGAAACGCTCCACGTTGACGGCGAAGCGCCGCGCCGCCGCCTCCGCGTCGAGCACGTTGTAGACCTCGTAGGCCGCGACCTTCTCCTCGATCAGCCCGCGCAGCACCTCGTAGGCGCGGTCGGCGTCTGCCTCGGCGCGCTGGAGCGGCGCGGTCGGAGCCGGGACGAGCGTCCTCCAGGCGGACTCGAAGGCGGCGCCGTCGAGCTCGGCGCGGCTCGCCGCGCGGGCCGCCTCGTCCGCGATCGAGAGCGCGCAGAGCGTGACCAGGTCGACTCCGTCCTTGAGGAGCAGGACCGCTTCCTCCGAGAGCTCGCGCAGACCGGTCGCGCGGAGCACCTCCTCGTCCTGCTGCACGGCCAGGAGGGCGCGGTAGGCGTAGGCGATCGATCCGTACTGACGACGACGGAGCTGGGAGATGCGCACCGGCTCCTCGCGCGGACCGGCCGGGAAGGTGACGGCGAGGTCGCCCAGCAGTCCCTCCTTCACCGTGAGCACCGCGCCCAGGGCCTCTTCGACGGCGGCTCCACCGACGACGGGGTCGGAGCCCGTCGACGCCGCGGCCCAGACCTGCGCCACGAGCTCCTTCTGGAGCGCGCTCCGGCGCTCGCGCGCCTCGTCCGTGAGCGGCGTGCCGAACACGTAGTTCTCGAAGCGACAGGCGGTCGAGTGGCACTTGGCGTCGCGCGCGGACTCGAGCTCCCCCATCGCGTCGAGGATCGGCGCGGCCCGCGGCGCGGGGCTCGGATCCTGGACCGGGAGCGAGGCGGGGAGGAGAAGCGTGAGGAGCGTGAGGAGCATGACGGCAAACGCGTGGAGGGCGGTCCGAAAGGTCCGGCGCGCCCCCTCGGAGCGGGGCGTCGACGACCCCTCTATCGGGCCGGAGGAGGCGCAACCTGGCCCCCGTCGTCCCTCCATTGAACACCAACCGGGGCGGAGCCGCGACGCCCCGCCGACGCCCCGGTCGTCGCCCTTCGCCGGACGACTCCCCGCGCGGAGCGGGATTCCCAGGAAACCGCTTCCCGGCCGGGCGCACGGCGCGCGCGAGCGAGGGCTTTCCCGGGGCGAGACCGCCGCCCCCTTTTCGCGATTGGTGGTTCGGTTCCGCTCCCCAAATGCCGACCAACCGGAGCGCGGAGGTCCTTCCCCGGCCTCCCCGGTCCCTTTCCCGCTCTCTCCGGAGCGGACGCTACCCATGCTCCCCAAGTCCTCGGTCCTTCCGCTCGCCCTGTTCGCCCTCCTCCTCCTCCAGAGCTGCGCCGTGACGTCGCGTCGTTCGATCCGCTCGAGCCGTGACGACGGGCCGGCCACGCTCTGGGACGAAGAAGAGGAGGCAGACGGCGGCTACCACGCCCAGGGCCTGTACAGCGGTGCGCGCCTCTCCAACGGACAGATCCTCGGCGACCTCGAAGGGGACACCGCGATCGTGGACGACGTCGCCGCTCCGACCGAGTTCAACTTCCTGCCGGAGGTCGACCCCGGCCTCGGCGTCGGCATCGAGCTCTCGAACCGGTGGGAGCGCTGGGAGATCGCGCTGAGCTACGACCAGTTCGAATACGACGGGGACTTCGGCGGCTCGGACATGGACGTGGACGGTCGCTACCTCGACCTCACCTTCCGCCGCTACTACGCAGTGCACAACGCGGTGCAGCCCTACCTCTTGGCCGGCGTCGGCATGAGCGACCTCGAGATCGAGGACGGAGCGCTCGACGCCATGGGCTTCAGCCAGGGCAACCTGGACAGCGGCGTGAACTACAACGTCGGCGGCGGCGTGCGGCTCTACATCAGCCCCTACCTCGCGGTCTGGGGACAGGTCATGTGGCGCTTCGGCAACTACGACGAGGTCGACGCGCGCTTCGGGCAGGCGATTCCGGAACGCTCCATCGACTCCGACGGCTGGCAGGCGACGGGCGGCGTCAGCTTCCGCCTGATCCCGCCGCGCAACTAGAGGAGTCCCCTCGCCCGGCGCGGGCGGCTAAGCTCGGCGGCATGCAGCCCGCCGACTTCGCCCGACTCCTCGCCCAGCTCGAGCGCGCCGCAGGCGTCTGGCGCGCGCTGTTCACGGACCTCCCGGCCGAGGAGGCGCGACGGCGTCCCGCGGACGGAGGCTGGTCGCCGCTCGAGATCCTCGTGCACCTCCTCGACGAGGAGCGGGAGGACTTCCGTCCGCGACTCGCGAGGACCCTCGCGACGCCGGAGAAGGCCTGGGACCCGATCGACCCGGAGGGCTGGGTGACGGAGCGGCGCTACCAGGAACGCGACCCTGCGGAGACGCTCCAGGCGCTCCTCGGCGAACGTGCTGCCTCCGTGCGCTGGCTCCACGAGCTGCTCTCGTCCTGGCGCGAGGACGACACGGCCGTCCCCTGGTCGAACGTCTACGAGCACCCGGTCCTGGGCGAGCTCACGGCCGGAGACCTGTTCGCCGCCTGGGTCGCGCACGACGCGCTGCACCTGCGGCAGCTCGTGAAGTGCTGGCACCAGGAGGTCGAGCGCAGCGCACCGCGGAACGACTCCGGCTACGCGGGCCGCTGGTGAGCGCTCCGGGAGCGCCGAAGCCCACGCGTCAGCGCACGTCGTAGACCCGCGCCAAGGGATCGCGCTGGGGTCCGTAGCGCTGCTCGAAGTAGTCGAGGAAGAGCCGGTCGGTCTTCGCGCGCGCGGGCGAGAGCAGCACCTTCTCGATCCCGTACTTGTCGATCATCTCCTCCATCGGGCGCGGATCGACCTGTCGCGTCTCCGGGTCCGTGTGCCGCTTCAGCACGAACTCGAGCGCGTAGATCGGCCGCTCCATCAGGACGGCGTAGTGCCAGGCGCGATAGGAGGCGAGCACGTCCTCCTCGTCGACCTTCAGCGCGAACCGGCGGCAGATCTCCGTGAGCCGTCCGTGCTGCTCCTCGATCTTCTCCCAGCCCTTCCTGGGTTCGAGGTCGAACGCGAGGAGACCCAGGACGGCCACGAGCGCCACGCTCCCCCCGACGCGCCGAGGCAGCGCGTCCGGGTCCGGAGCGTCCGCGCGGCGCAGCGGGCGCGCGAGCAGGGCCACGAGGTCGCGCAGCGCCTCCGTCGTCGCCACCAGGCTGAGGAGCAAGATCGGCAGGAGCAGGCGCGGTGCGAAGCCGAAGTAGACCGAGATCAAGAGCAGCGTGCCGGCGACGAACAGCTCCGCCGACTCGCGGCGCTTGAGGAGCACGACGAGGACACCGGCGAGGAACACGAACGCGTAGGGAGCGTCCTGGGCCGCGCCGCCGGTCCGCTCCTTCATGCGGTTGCCCAGGACCCCGAGCGCCTGACCACCGCGCTGCGGCATCCGGTCGAACACGTCGGACCAGGTCAGCCGCGGCGACGCGGGGTCCCCCATGTCCGCGTGCCAGAACGCCGTGCCGTAGGAGTAGAGCAGCGTCTGGTCCGCGGGCGGCTCCGGTGCCACGGCTGCGTTGCGCACGCTCCAGGGCAGCTGCACCGCGAGCGTCGCGAGAAGCATCGCGAGCGCGCCCGCGCCCAGGGAACGCCAGCTCCGCGGCTCGCCCTCCCCACGCGGGCCGACGAGGCGCCGCACGAGACGCATGCCGAGGACCGCCGGAACGAAGAGCACGTTGATCGAGCGTACGTAGGCTCCCAGCGAGACCAGCGCGCCGAACGCCGCATCGCGCTTCCAGCTCGGACGACGGTCGGCCCAGCGCTCCAGGAGCAGGCTCGCCAGGAGGAGCGCGGTGCCCGGGACGTCGGACATGGGCTGGTTGCACAGGAGCTGGTAGCCCGGATTGCACCAGACCAGCGCAGCGACCGCGGCCGCGAGCAGCCAACCGATGCGCGCCTGCGCCCAGTGGAAGAGGAGCAGGCAGCCCGCGATGCCCCAGGCGCTGACGAACAGGTGGATCGCGTGGAAGTCGGTCCCGCGCCAGGCGACGAGCGGCGCGAGCAGATAGGTGAATCCCGGGGGCCGGATGCGGAACGGGATCCCCAGCATGCTGTAGCCCTCCCCGGCCAGGACCGAGCGCGTCGTCAGCACGTACATCGCGCCGTCGTTCGTCGGGTCGTACCAGCCGTGGACGAAGGACGGCAGCGTCGCGAGCATCCCCAGGAGGAGCCCCAGGAACGCCAGCCGCGGCGCCCATCGCGCTCCCGCGGTGCGAGGCTCCCCGGGCACGGAGGAGGACGCGGGCGGAGCTGCGGGAGGGGCCATCGGACTCATGCTAGCGGGAGACCCGGGCCGGCCCCAGCGCGGGTCGTGTCGCGTGCGTTCCGGAAGCGGCTGGGAGCCGCGCCCGCGTGCCGAGACGGAGGCCTGCGCCGCGGCCTCGTCAGCCGTCGATCGTCGTGGCCTCGCCGGAGCGCAGCTCGATCGGATCGCACCCGATTCGCTGCCCCTCCGGTCCGAGCCACAGCACGGCGGCGGCCGAGGCCGAGACGCCGAACGACTCGGACAGGCCTTCCGCGAGCGGTCCCTCGCTCCGGGGCCCCTCGGGACCCAGGAGCGCCAGGACGTGGCCCTCGCGATCGACGACCTGGAACGCGGCGGCGTCCGGGTGCGCGGCCTGGATGCGTCCGCCGAGCGTCAGGCCGCGACTCCCCGCGGACGGCTCCAGCGGCAGCAGCCCGTGCACCGGGTGCTCCACGACGTGCTGCAGGAGACCCGGGTCGCCGGCTACGACGCCGCCGTGCTGCGGGCCAGCGACCCCAAGCTCCTCGAGGACTGGCTGCGCGAGCACGGCTACGAGCCGCGTCCCGACCTGCGCGAGTGGGTCG
>CAZDYS010000175.1:0-7784 GCA_964509445.1 uncultured Planctomycetaceae bacterium | reverse complement strand
AGGCGGGAACCGCGGAGTGAGAGGCGCAGCGCTCGCGGGACTGGCGCTCCTCTGCCTGGGAGCCACCGGCGGCCTGAGCGGCTGCTCCGAAGGAGAGGACGAGCCGGAGGACGGGATCGCGCCGGAGCTGGCGGCGGCTTCGGACCCACCCGAGCCGGACGAGGCACCGCGGCTCTACGACTTCGTCGAGATCACCGACACGGCCGGGCTGGGCGGGTTCCAGCAGGTCTGCGGGCACGAGGACAAGCCCTACATCATCGATGCCGTCGGCGGAGGCTGCGCCCTGTTCGACTACGACGGGGACGGCGACCTCGACGCGTACCTGACGAACGGCAACCGGCTCGAGGGCTACCCCGACGGAGAGGCTCCGCGGGACGCGCTCTTCGCGAACGACGGCACCGGTCGCTTCACGGACGTGACGGAGAGCGCGGGGCTGGGCGACACCGCCTGGACCTTCGGCGTCACGGTGGCGGACGTCGACGCCGACGGCTGGCAGGACCTCTACCTCCTGAACTGGGGCCCCAACGTGCTGCTGCTCAACCAGGGAGACGGCACCTTCCGCGACGCGACCGACGAGAGCGGGCTGGGAGACGAGCGCTGGGGTGCCTGCGCGAACTTCTTCGACTACGACAACGACGGAGATCTCGACCTCTTCCTCGCGAACTACCTGGTGTTCGACGCCGAGGAGATGATCGCCTCGCAGCCGACGCAGGAATACCACGGGATCATCGTCTTCCGCGGGCCGCGCGGACTCACGCCCGAGCACGACGCGCTCTACCGCAACGACGGTGGACGCTTCGTCGACGTCTCCGTGGAGGCCGGCATCCACGACCCGCCCATGTTCGGGTTCCAGTCGGTCGTGTTCGACCACGACCAGGACGGCTGGCTCGACATCTTCGTGGCGAACGACTCCGAAGCGAACTTCCTGTGGCGCAACGACGGCAACGGCGGCTTCGAGGACATCGCGATGAAGGTCGGCGCAGCCGTGAACATGTACGGGAAGGAGCAGTCCGGCATGGGCGTCGCCGTGGGAGATGTGGACGGTGACCTGCGCGTCGACCTGTACGTGACGCACTTCTCGCACGACTACAGCACGCTCTACCGCGGCGTCGCGCCCAACTCGTTCGTCGACGCGACCCACCGCTTCAAGCTGGTCGAGGAGACGAGTCGCGACATCGCCTGGGGCTGCGGCTTCGAGGACTTCGACTCGGACGGGGACGTCGAGGTGTTCGCCGTCAACGGGCACATCTACCCGCAGGTCGACCTGGTCGACGCGGGGACGAGCTATGCGCAGCGCAACGACCTCTTCGAGCTCGCCGGGCGCGGGTTTCGCATGCCTCCCGGCGGCGTCGGCCCCGGGTTCGACGTCCTCAAGGTCAGTCGCGGCGCCGCCACCGGTGACATCGACGGAGACGGCGACCTGGACCTGTTGATCGAGAACCTCGACGACTCGCCCACCCTGCTGCGGAACGACGGACCCCAGGGGAACTGGCTGCGCTTCTCCCTGCAGCAGGAGGGAGGGAACCGGGACGCGGTCGGCGCCCGCCTGGTGGTGCGCGTCGGCGAGACGGAGCACCTGCGGCTCGTGCGTTCCGGCGGCAGCTACCTGTCCTGGTCCGATCCGCGGCCGCAGGTCGGGCTCGGGGACGCAACCGTGGCCGAGGAGGTGCGCGTCACGTGGCCCGACGGGACGAAGGAACGCTTCGGACCCTTCGACGCCAACCAGGTGGTCGCGCTCGTTCGCGGCGCGGGCCGGGACGCGGACTGACCGGTTCTTGCGGTCGGGGACCGCCAGGGATCGGGGACTGCGGCTGGCGTTCGTCCTGGGAAGCCGCACAGTGAGGGCCTCTCCTCGTCCTCCTGTTCGACGCACTCCCCCATGAAGATCCCCGCCGTCCTCCTGATCGAGGTGGAGCACTTTCCCGGCAGCCTGGCCAAGGTCCTCGCGACCGTCGGCGAAGCCGGCCTGACGGTCGAAGGCCTCGAGGCGATCCGGCGCAACGAGTCGTTCACGACCTGGGAGCTCACGCTCGAGATGGACGAGCACGAGGACACCTCGCTGTTCGACCGCATCGACGCGCTGCCGAACGCGAAGGTCCTCGGCCACTCGGACCGCGTGTTCGTGCGCCACCAGGGCGGGAAGATCGAGACCGTCTCGCGCGTGCCGCTCGAGAGCCTGCAGATGCTCCGCGACGTCTACACGCCCGGCGTCGCGCGCGTCTGCCTGTCCATCCGCGACGAGCCCGAGCTGGTCCACGACTACACGAACCTCGGCCGCACGGTGGCGATCGTGACGAACGGCAGCGCGATCCTGGGCCTCGGCAACATCGGAGCGCGCGCGGGCCTCCCGGTCATGGAGGGCAAGGCGGCGCTGTTCCACACGCTGGCCGGCATCTCCGGCGTCCCCATCCTCCTGGAGGAGTCCGACCCCGACGTGATCGTCGAGACCGTCGAGCGCATCGCGCCCAGCTTCGGCGCCATCCAGCTCGAGGACATCCGCGCGCCCGAGTGCTTCGAGATCGAGACGCGCCTCCGGGAGCGGCTCTCGATCCCGGTGCTGCACGACGACCAGCACGGCACCGCGGTCGTCGCGCTCGCGGCGCTCCTGAGCGGCGCGCGGCGCGTCCAGCTCGACCTGCGGCAGGCGCGCGTCGGACAGATCGGACTCGGGGCGGCCGGCATCGGCATCGCGCGCCTCCTGGCCGCCTACGGCGTCGGAGAGCGACTGGGCAGTGACCTCGACCCACAGGCCGTCGCGCTGTTCGAGGAGAGCGGCGGGCGAGCCTCCACGCTCGAAGGCGTGATGGCGGAGTCCGACGTCGTGATCGCGACCACCGGCGTCGCGGGACTGATTCGACCGGAGCTCGTGCGGGAGGGGCAGCTCGTGTTCGCCCTCAGCAACCCCGATCCGGAGATCGAGCCCCACGAGGCGCTCAAGGCGGGCGCCCGCTTCGCCGCCGACGGCAAGAACATCAACAACGTGCTCGGCTTCCCCGGGCTGTTCCGCGGAGCCCTCGACGCGCGCGTGCCGGAGTTCCGTCAGGAGATGCTGGTGGCCGCGGCGGAGACGCTCGCGAGCCACGCGCCGGACGACCGGCTCGTCCCCGATCCGCTGGACATCCGGGTCCACCGGGCGGTCACCGAGGCCGTCCACGCCGTCGCCCGGGGCTGATCCGTCGAGAGCGGCGTTTCCCGCGAACCGCCGCGAACCGATCGGCCGCTCCGTCGTTGGGGGCCCTGCGGGGGGACTCCGCCCCGGCACCCCATTCTGTGGCGCTCCGAGGCACGCACGGCTTAGGCTGACGGTGCCGGCCGCCACGCCTCACCGTCTCCGTCCCTTCCGTGCAGCTCCTCTCCCGATCCGCCCCTCTCGGGCTCCTGCTCCTCACCGCACTCGGACTGGGCGGTTGGAGCGCACGGGTCCAGGACCCAGAGGATCCGGACACGGCGCGGGCGATCCGCGAAGCGGTGCGGGAGCTGCACGACCTGCGGGCTCGGAGGAGGACGCTCGAGGACGAGGCTCGCCAAGGCGGGAAGGACGCGGCGCGCACGACCCTCGAGCTGGAGGGCGAGCTCGAGCGCGCGCGAACGGAACGGCAGCGCGAGGAGGAGCGCCTGGCCGGCACGGCGGCCCGCGCGGACGAGGTACGACAGGAGCTCGATCGGCTGGACGGCCTCGCGCGCGCTCGCTCGGAGGCCGCCCGCGCACTGCTGGAGCGCTGGCGTCCCGTCGTCGCGAACGGCGTCCCGTTCGCGCGCGAGCAGCGCCTGGCGACCGTGGATCGCATCCTGACGGACCTGGGAGAGGACGCCGAGCTGGCGGTGGAGGGGCTGGTCGAGACGGCCTCCTTCCTGAAGGACGAGCTGCGGCTGGGAGCCACGCTCGAATCGCGGCGCGAGCGCGTCGTCCTCGAGGGAGGCTCGCTCCTGCCGCACGCCGAGATCGTGCGGATCGGCCTCGCCCTCGAGGCGATGCGAACCGAGGACGGCCGGCTCGTCGGGCTGTTCCACGAGGGACGCTGGGACACCGAGCTGCCTCCCCGCGTGCGCGTGGCGGTCGAAGAGCTCCTGAACGCGGTCGTGGAGCGCGGGACCCCGCGGCCGGTGGCCGTTCCGTTCCCGCCGACCACGCGACGAGGGGTGCGTTGAGGTTCCCGGTGCGAGCCCTGCGAACGGCCGTGGCGTGCGGCTGCCTGGTGCTGCCGGGCCTCCTCCTCCAGGACGAAGCCGCTCCTTCGGAGCCGCGGCAGGACGAGCTCGCGGACGCGCTGGCCGAGCTGCGGGCGGACATCGCGCTGGAGCAGCGCGCGCTCGCGGAGCTCGAGGCGCGGACCCGCGGAGATCTGTTCGAGGAGCGACGCGCGGAGCTCGCCGGAGAGCTCGTGGCGCTGCGGCTGGAGATCGCCGAGAGCCGTGCCGCGGCGGACCGGAGAGCCGACGAGCTCGCACGGGCCGAGCGCGTCCTGACGCGCCGCACCGAAGAGGACCGGCGGGCGCGCGCCGCGCTCGCAGAGGCCTCGGACGCCCTCTCGATCCACCTGCGCGAGGTCCCCGGAGCGGAGGACGCACGCCGCGCCCTGCGCAGCGAGGACCTCGCGCCGGAGACCCTGTTCGAGGCCTGGGCCGAGGCGCTCGAGGCGAGCCGCAGCGTGACGGTGCGAAGGGCCGAGCTCCCCACCGCGAGCGGCACCGTGGAGTCCGACGTGACGCTCTTGTCCGTCGCGCAGACGCGCTTCGCCTACCGCACGCCGGACGGGCGGGTCGCGCTGGCGCTCTCGAGCCCCGCCGAGGCGAGCGGCTACCGCTGGTCCGAGGCGCTCGCTCCGAGCGTCGCGGAGGCCACCGGCGAGGCGTTCGAGACGCTCGCGGCGGACGACTCGGCGTGGGTGTTCGTGCCTCTCGACCCCACCGGACTGCTGGTCCCGGAAGAGCTCGGCCGCGACACGTCCCTGGCCGCACGCCTGCAAGGCGGCGGCCCGCTGATGGTGCCGCTCGCGCTCGTCGCGCTGGCGGCCCTCGCGCTCGCCGGGGAGCGCTTCTGGACGCTGTTCGTGCGCACCCGGCGCGGCGCGGGGCTCGCACGAGACGTCCTGCGCGCGGTGCGCGACGGCGGAGTGGAGCAAGCCCGGGCGCTGTGTGAACACCCGGCCGGACCGATCGGCCGCACCCTGGGGGCGTGCCTCGATCGACACGCACAGGGGCAAGGTGCGATGGAGGACGCGATCCAGGAGCAGCTCCTGTTCGAGGCGCCCCTGCTTCGTCGCTTCCTGCGGACCCTGACGGTCCTCGCGGCGATCGCCCCCCTGATCGGGCTCCTGGGCACGGTCACCGGCATCATCCAGACGTTCGGCGTGATCCGCTCGGTCGGTGCGACCGACCCGGGGAGCATGGCCGGGGGCATCTCGGTCGCGCTCGTCACGACCGCGACGGGACTGTCGATCGCGATCCCGATCCTCCTGCTGGTCGGCATCCTGCGCGGCCGCGGAGACCGCATCCTGTCGGACGTCGAGCGCTACGCCGCCTCGCTCCTGGTCGTGCTCGCGCACGGGGACGTGCCTTCGCGCGGAGGTTCCCGTGGCTGAGCTGCGCGCCTTCCTCGCCGACGGGGGCCCGGCTCTCGCCGTGATCCTCGCGCTCTCCGTCCTCGGCTGGTCGATCCTGCTGTGGATGCTCTTCGAGCGCGCCACGCAGCCGTCGAGCGCCGACGCGGACCCGGTCGAGCGGGAGATCGCCGACTGGTCTCGTCGAGATCGCGCCGTGCGCGAACGCCTCCTGCTTCGCTTCGTGGGAACGCTCGCGGTCGTGACGCCGCTCCTGGGTCTCCTGGGAACCGTCGGAGGGATGATGCGCACGTTCGGTTCGCTGGACGGAAGCGGGACCCCGGGCGGCGGCGACGTGGACGGACTCGCCGGCGGCATCTCCCAGGCCCTCGTGACGACACAGGCCGGGCTGGTGGTCGCGCTCTCCTTGATCGGTGGAAGGCTCTGGCTCGGCCGGAGCGCCGCCCAGCGGGAGGCGCGCTGACCGTGTTTCGCTCGATGCAGTCGCAGGGATCGTCGGACGATGGACCGGTCGTCGACATCGCGTCGTTGATCGACGTCGTGTTCCTCTTGCTGATCTTCTTCCTCGTGACGTCGAGCTTCGCGCGCGAGAGCGTTCTCCCGATCACTCCCGCGAAGGCATCGACCGCGACCAGCTCGGAGCGCGTTCGGTTGCGCGTCAGCATCACCGCCGAAGGCGCCGTCTACGAGGACGGCGACCGGCTGGAGCTGGGGGAGCTCGCGCGCCGGGTGGTGGAGCGTCGCGAGCGCAGTGGGCTGCGCTCCGTCGTCGTGATCCCGGATCAGGAGGCGCCCTCGGGCAGGCTGGTCGAGGTCATGGACGCGGTGCGGGGAGCCGGGATCGCCGACATCGCCGTGGTCGCGGAGAAGGTCGCGCGATGAGGGCCGCGTCCCGGTGGATCGGCGCGCTCCTCGGAGCGCTCCTGCTGAACCTGCTCCTGGCCCGAGGGATCGGACTCCTGAACCGCTTCGAGCGCGCGGCTCCCGAGCGGGTCCACGCACAGCTCGAGATCGTCCGTCTCGAGGAGGAGCCCTCGCGCACACGGTCGGCGTCGGTCGTGCTGCGGGAGCGTCCCGAGGAGGAGCCGACGCCCCGCGCGGCGCGCCCCGAGGCGAACGCACGCGCTCCGCGACTCGAACGCCCCGCCGTCGCACTGCCCTCCTTCGAGGCGACGACCGTCCCGGCCCCGCCGCTGGTCGAGACCGTCCTCCCCGCTCTCGCGGCGGCGAGCGAGACGGTGGAGCTCCCCGACGCGACGGGGGGAGACGAGACGCAGACCTCCGAGCCGGGCACGACGACCGCCCAGAGCGAGCCGAGCGCCCCCGCCTCCGTGGACGGCGT
Organism: uncultured Planctomycetaceae bacterium; assembly: GCA_964509445.1. Taxonomy (GTDB): domain Bacteria; phylum Planctomycetota; class UBA1135; order UBA1135; genus CAZDYS01. Next base: position 881 of record CAZDYS010000175.1, on the reverse strand, counting down.
CGACCAGCCCCCTCGGGAGCTCCCCGGCAATCCGCAGCCGGCCTACCCCGCCCTCGCGCAGCGGCGCCGCATCGAAGGCGAGGTCGTGTTGAACCTGACGATCGATGCGCGCGGACACGTCACCGCCACGAGCGTGGTCCGTGGTCCGAAGCTCCTGGTCGACGCGGTGCTGGACGTCGTGTCCGAGTGGCGCTTCACTCCGGCTCGTCACCAGGGGCGCGCCGTCGCGGTGCGCGGCCCCAAGACCTTCCGCTTCGACCTCCCCCGATGAAGTCCCTCCTCACCTGCCTCGCCTCTCTACTGCTGACCGTCGTCGCGACGGCGCAGACGGGCGACGCCTGGACGCCGGAGGACGCCGAGCGTCTCCGCGGCGCGGAGGCGGCCCTGCGCGGCGCCCGCTTCGAGGAGGCCCTGGTCACTCTCGACGAGCTCCAGCCGCTCCACCCGAACTCCGGGGGACTGCTGCGACTCCGCGGGCACGCGTTGGCCGGCCTCGGCCGAGACGCGGAAGCCCGGCGCGATCTCGTCGGCGCGCTCCGGCTCGGCGAGTTCACCACGGACGTGCTCGCCAAGCTGCTCGAGCTCGACCGGCGCGCCGACCGCACCGAGGCGATGCTCGCGGCGACGCAGCTCCTGGTCCTGTTCGATCCGGAGCGACCCGCCTGGCTCCAGCTCCAGGCGGAGCTCGCGGAGGAGCTCGGCGAGCTCGCGACCGCCGCGGCGCTGTACGAGCGGCTCGGGGAGCGCCACGGCTGGACGCCCGAGCTGTGCGAGCGGGCGGGCGCCCTGGCCTGGCGCTGCGGCTCGCTCTCCGAGGCGGTCGAGCACTGGGAGGTGGCGGCGTTCCTCGCGCCCGCCTCTCCCGCTCTGCGGGCCCGCCT
>CAZDYS010000174.1:0-7811 GCA_964509445.1 uncultured Planctomycetaceae bacterium | reverse complement strand
CCCCGGCCATGCGCTCGGCCAGGTGGGGGTAGTGGCGGACGACTTCACGCCCCATGCCAGCACCGAGGCTCGCACCTCCGCTGAAGCGCCGCGGCCAGGGCCAGGGGCGCGCGACGCGCAGCCCCTCCTCCGCGACGCGAACGAGCGTCTCGAACCGCAGCTCCTCGCCCGGCGGCAGCCAGGCCAGGCCGGCGATCAGGCGCCCCGCCGCCGCGGCGGAGCAACGCGCGGCGAGCCGACTGCGCCCCTCGTCGGGCCGACCCTCGGGAACCCACAGGAAGAGCGCGTCCTCGGTCGCGAGTCCCGGGAGCGCGGTGCACGCGACCTCTACGCGCAGCGCCTCGAGGCGCGCGGCGAGATCGGCGTGGCCCGCGGGGCGCACGGCGAGCAAGAGACCGCCGGTGCGGTCCGCGAGAGAGACCCGGTAGGCGGCACGAAGCGGCTCCCAGGCGTCGTTCGTCGAGGTCGAGTCGGTCATCCGGAGGCGAGGCTCCCGAACCCTACCCCTCTCCGCAGGGGGAGAGCGCAGGGCTCGAACCTCGGCCTCATCGTCCCGACGAGCGGCCGCTCCTGAGCCGGAGACCGCCTGCGCGATCCGGAACGTCTTTCCGGACCGTCGCGCGAGAGGGAAACGGCTGCGCGCCGGGGCTCCGGCGCGCAGCGGTTGGACTCAGAGCGCCGCCTGGATCTTGGCGAAGTCCGCTCCGACGATGGGATCGCCGTCTCCGACGATCGTGACCGGGATGGACATGATGCCCATCTGGACCATCTCGCTCATGGCCTGGCTGTCGGAGTGCACGTCCTTGACCTCGAACTCGAGGCCTTCCCGGGTGAGGAACTCCTTCACCTGGGTGCAGGCGCCTCAGCCGGCGCCGCTGTACATCACGATCTTCTTCTGCTCGCTCATGGGATTCCTTCTAGGCGGAAAGGAGGAAAGTCGTCGGGCAGCCTACACGAGTTCGACGACGACGACGGAAGGAGAACCGGAGCGATGTGCGGTCCCGTTCCCGAGACTGGCAGCTCGCGTGAGAGTCGGTTCCACCGGCTCCTCATCCACCTCGCCGCGTGAGGACGCAGGTGCCGATGGCGCCGAACGGATCCTCGAAGGTCCGACGGTTCGCGAGCTCGTCCGCGGGGACGTCCGCCGCGAGGTCGGAGATGTCGACCAGGTCGCGCAGGATCAGCTCCCAGCCCATGAACGTCTCCATGTAGCCGGCGTCCGCCACCCCGTTCAGGAAGTTCGTGAAGACGAGCTGCCCGCCGGGCGCGAGCTGCTCGAACAGCGTGCGCGTGAGCCGCAGCGCGAGAGGCTTCTCGAGGTAGTCGTACAGGCCGGCGGAGTAGATCAGGTCGAACTTGCCCCAGCGGTCCGGTCGGGCGAGCAGCCGCCCGATGCCCTCGTGGACCACGCGGACGTTGGGGTAGCCGCGGCTCTCCACGACGGCCAGGCTCTCCGCGTCCGCGTCGAGCGCGACGAACTCGCCCAGGACGCCCGACTGGAGCGCGCTCGAGAGCTCTCCCTCGCGCAGATGACCGCAGGCGACGGACAGCACGCGGGCCCCTCCCGCACCGGCGCGATCCGCGGTGCGATCGATCAGATAGGCCAGCCAGTCCTTGCGGTGTCGCACGGCGCAAGCCGACGGGCGTCCGGTCGCGTAGCGATTGACGGTGCGCCCCGTCGAGGACACCTCGCTCAGGTCGCGCTGCAGGTAGATGTAGTCGAGGAGGACCGCGTCCCCCGCATAGCCACGCGGCTTCTCGAAGCTCCGGCGCGCCATAGGGTCCTGGTGCACGGTGGCGCGCAGCGGGTGCTCCCGGATGCGGGAGACGGCCGCGCTCCACTCGTCGTTCGAGAGCTCCTCCCGCATCCTGCGCAGGCCTTCGAACAGGGACTGCATCGTGCGCTCGCCCTCCGCGGGATCGACGGTGCGACGCAAGGCGTCGTGAGACTCTTCCAGTAGCTCTTCCTCGAGGTGGATCATGATTCAGGTCCAGGTCAGGGTCGTGATGCCGACGCAGTAGCCGGTGCCGAAGCCGACCAGCAAGAGTCGCTGGCCGGAGTGCAGCGCGCGCTCGTCCTCCGCCTCGGAGAGGAGCAACGGGATCGAGGCGCTGGTCGTGTTGCCGTAGCGCGCGATGTTCGAGGGTCGCCGCTCGGGCGAGAGGTCCAGGGACGCGGCGACGGCGGAGATCAGGCGCTCGTTCGCCTGGTGGAAGACGACGCGATCGACCGCCGCCAGCTCGATGGACTGGCGCTCCAGGAGCTCGCGCACGAGCGGCGGCAGCGTGCGCGTCATGTCCCGGAACACGCGCCGCCCCTCCATCGCGACCGCCAGGCGACTCCGCTCGTCGACGCGCAGCACGGGCTCGCCCCGAACGGCGCTCAGGCGCAGCATCGGCCCGCGCTCCGCCGGCAGGCTCGCGATGCGGATCCGCTCGCCACACTCCGGCAGCGTGGTCGTCTCGACCGCGCAGAGACCCGCCTCCGCATCGGTCCGTTCGACGAGCAGCGCGCCGGCGCCGTCCCCGAAGATGGGCGCAGTCGTCCGGTCCGTCGCGTCCAGGACGCGCGACATCGCTTCCGCTCCGACCACCAGCCCGAGCGTCCCCGCCGGATGTCGCGCGAGCAGGGAGCGCACGCACTCGAGGGCCGCGGTGAAGCCGCTGCAGCCGACCCCGAGGTCGAAGGCGAGCGTCGAGGAGGACGCCCCCACGCGGCCCGCCACGACGGTCGCGACGGCCGGAGCCGGCTCGAGCGCGGACACCGTGGCCACGACGACCACGCGCAGGTCGTTCGCCCGACGCGCACGCGTCGTGCCGGCGCGCTGCAGCGCGTTCTCGGCAGCGACGCTGGCGAGCTGTGCGACGTCCGCGTCGGCGTCGAGGATGCGTCGCTCCTGGACGCCGACGCGCTCCTCCGGGAACGACGCGGAGCAGGGCGGAACCTCGCGCTCGATCCCGCTCTCGCGCAGCCTCTCCGCCGCTTGCCGGTGGAGCTCGGCGAGGCGTTCGTTCGTGAGCACGGCGCCCGGAACGTCGCGCCCGGGCAGGGCGGCTCCGGTGGCGAGAACGCGAACGGCGGGCGTGTGGGTCGGACGGCGCATGGGAACACCGCCCCCCACGCGCTCGGCCCGCTGCGGCTGACGCCCGAGCGCCGGAATCTCTCCACGGCGAAAAACGCTAGACTGCGTGTCAGTCCTCTCTCTTCACCGTCGTTCCCTCGGGTATGACGCCCCTTGCCGCCATGGACCCGCAGGACAAAAGCACCGACAGCAACGCGCCGGAGCTCTTCCGGGAGATCTACTCGGAGCTCTACGGCATCGCGCGTCGCCGCATGGCCGGTCAACCGGCCGGGCACACGCTGCAGCCGACGGCGCTGGTGAGCGAGGCGTACCTCCGCCTGTGCGACCGCGGAGATCGGTTCCAGGACCGCGAGCACTTCCTCGCGCTGGCCGCCCGCGCGATGCGACAGATCCTGGTCGACCACGCGCGACGCAACGCCGCCAGCACGCGGCCCTCGCGCGAGCAGCGGGTGGACGCGATGCTCGACGGCATCACGCCGGGGTTCGAGGCGCGCTCCATGGGGCTCGAAGCGCTCGACGCCGCGCTGGACAAGCTCGGCCGCGTGGATCCCGACCTCGCCCAGCTGGTGGAGCTGCACTTCTTCGGCGGACAGACGATGGACGAGTGCGCGCGCGTGCTCGGGATCTCCCAACGCCAGGCCTTCCGCCGCTGGAAGGCCGTGCGCGCGTTCCTGCACCGGGAGATCACCGGAGCCCTGGATTCGTGAACCCGGAGCGGTGGAGGAAGGTCCGCGAGCTCTTCGAGCACGCGTCCGAACTGCCCCGCGAGGAGTGGCGCGCCTACCTGGAGGCCGAGTGCCGGGACGACCCGAGCCTGATCGACGAGGTCGAGACGCTGCTCGAGCACGACGCGATCGCGCCGGCGGACTTCGCGACGCCCCCGGACCCGGTCCAGTGGACCGAGCTGGAAGCGGATCCAGAGGGTGGATCACGGCTCGGCGACTTCGTGCTGCTCTCCGAGATCGGACGCGGGGCCATGGGAGTCGTCTACCGCGCGCGACAGGAGTCGGTCGGTCGAGACGTGGCGGTCAAGGTCGTCGGACGTGGACTCCTCGCGAGCGACGACGACCTGGCACGGTTCCGACGCGAGGCGCGCGCGACCGGGCGGCTGGACCACCCGGGCATCGCACGCGTCCTGGTCGTCGGGGAGAACGAGGGCGTCGCCTGGTTCGCGATGGAGCTCGTGCCGGGCCACAGCTGGGCGGAGGAACTGCGTCGCCAGCGCGCGCAGCCCTTGCCCAAGTCGCCGGAGCCGCTCCTCCCCCGCCCGGGCGACGCGGACCACGCCGAGAGCGTGGCGCGCAGGATCGCGAGCCTCGCGGACGCCCTCGCCCACGCGCACGCGAACGGCGTCGTGCACCGCGACGTCAAGCCCTCGAACCTCCTGCTGACGCCGCAGGGAACCGTGAAGCTCGTGGACTTCGGGGTCGCGAAGGACGCGCAGCTCGGCACGCTCACCCGCTCGGACCAGATCGTCGGAAGCATCCCCTACATGAGCCCGGAGCAGGCGCGCGTGCTGCAGGCGCGCGTCGACGAGCGCACGGACGTCTACTCGCTGGGGGTCGTCCTCTACGAGACGCTGACGCTCAACCGGCCCTACGAGGGCGACACGACGCTGGAAGTGCTCACGAAGATCCGCACGACCGACCCGAAGCCGGTGCGCACGCTCAACGAGCGGGTGCCGCGCGATCTGGCGGTCATCTGCGCCAAGGCCATGGCGAAGGAGCCTGACGAGCGATACGCGAGCGCCGCGGCCCTGCGCGACGACCTGCACCGCTTCCTGCGCTTCGAGGCCATCGAGGCGCGTCCGCCCAACGTCCTGCGCGTGCTGCGGCGCTTCCTCTACCGTCGGCGCCTGCTGGTCGTCGCGGCCGCGGCCGCGGCCGTGGCGCTCACCTTCGGCTGGCGCGTGCACGCGGCCCTGTTCCCGGCGCCCGCTCCCGCACGGCTCTCGGTTCTCGCAGAGCCGGGCGGGCGCGTGACGGTGCGACGCCTCGACCCCGTCACGGGCCAACCCGGTCCTGCGGTCTCGCTCGGAGAGACTCCGCTGCGCGCGTCGAAGCTGGATCCGGGCTTCGTGCGCGTGCACGTCGAGGGAAGCTCCGCGAGCGCGGTCCTGCGCCGGCTCGAGTCCGGCCTCGACGCCGTCGTCGATCTGCGCTCGATCGAGGAGCAGGACGCCGCGTCCGACGACGGATCCATGATCCGCTTCGAGGGGGGCGTGCTGCGCGTCACCGACACGCCGGTCTCGCCGCTGCAGGGCCGCGCCGTCCCGGTCGAACCGTTCTACCTCGACGCCACCGAGGTCAGCATCGGCGACTACCGCGCCTACCTCGCCGCCAACCCGGACGTCGTGCCGCCGCCGCAGCTCGCGCTGTTCGAAGCGGGCGCGCGGACGGACGAGCTCCCGATGACGAACGTCAGCTGGGAGGAGGCGCGCGCCTACGCCGAGTGGCGCGGAGCGCGCCTGCCCACGCACGCGGAGTGGATGTGGGCCGCTCGCGGAGCCTCCCTGCGTCGCTTCCCCTGGGACCCCGCGGAGGACTACCGCGGCGCAACGAAGGGCGAGAACTACGCGCCGGGAACGCAGGAGGAGCACCTCGCACGCTTCCTCGCCTCCACCCTGCCGGTGCAGTCCGCCCCGGAGGCCTGCACGCCCGAGGGTCTGTTCCACATGCTCGGCAACGTGACCGAGTGGACCGAGACTCCGATGTGCGACACGCTCCAGGACCCGCCCCGACCGCTGCCCGAGCGCCGGGTGCTGTGTGGCGCCTACTGGGAAGCGGAGGTCAACGGACGAACGCTCAACCACATCCAGCACTACGGCCTCGGTCCCGCAGAGCGCAACTGGGCCCGCGGTTTCCGCTGCGCGCGCGACGCGCGCTGATCCCCCTGCCCCCCTGTCTCCCATGTCGCTGACCCTCGAACTCGTCCGCGCCCACTCCGACTTCACCTCGTTCGAGTCCTTCACGCCGGGCGCCTCCGCCGACCCGTTCGAGAAGCGCCTCAAGGACATCCTGACCAAGGGGAAGGAGCTGCTCCCCACGCTGCCTGCCCCGGCGAACGCGACGGGGTCGGTGACGCTCGACTTCCAGCGCCTCTACGAGCCGCTCCTCCAGGAGGTCGTCCAGCAGGCGATCGCCGCGACGCAGCCGAGCAACCTCGCGAAGGCTCCCTTCTGGGTCGTCGCCGGCAAGGGAGTGCGCTCGGTGCTCAACCCCGAGGGCACCGGCTGGGATCCGCTGCCCGGCGGCTCCATCCCGCTCTACGGCGTGACGTCCCCGTTCGCGATCGCGACCGGCGCCACGCTGCTCCCGGACCTCGCGACGGCCGTTCCGCCGCCCACGCAGACGATCGTCGGACAGCGCTACTACCTGACCATGCGCCCGGACGGAGCCGGAGATCCGCGCGAGCGGGTGTGTACTTACTGCTTCCCGACGCAGAACGTGAAGGACATCCAGGGCATCGTGCTGTTCTTCTCGCAGACCCGCTCGGAGGTCGTGTCGATCGAAGCGCTCCCGGGCGGCGGTGGAGGCCGGGGCCCGGATGCGCTCCAGAGCACGCGCCTGCCCGGCACCAAGGGGCACGTCTTCCGCGTCGACTGGCGCCGGGATCCCGACCTGACCGGTTCGATCTGCGTCCAGGTGCGCTACGTCGGAGACCCGCCTCACGTGCGTGGCTTCACCTGGCTCACCGACGGCCCGCGCGTCGAGATCCAGGCGCCGGTGCGGACGCGCGGCGGACTTCCCCCCGTTCCGCCCAAGGCCGTGCGCAGCGTGGACGCCGCGGAGCTCGCGGTCTTCGACGTGGACTTCGCCTACGAGATGAACGCACGTCGCGCCGCCGTCCAGAACTCGAGTGCGAGCAAGGTCGTCCGCGAGGACATGCGGTTCTTCCTCGAGCTCGAGGAGAAGAGCCACACGCGCGTCTCCGCCGCGAACCACGACGCCTACGCGGCCTTCGGCAGCTTCCTCGCCAACCGCTACCTCACGCGCGCCGAGCTCTACCACTTCCGGCCGCTGGGAGAGCTGGACGCTTTTCCGGGGGAGGAGGCCGCCTCCTGGAGCGTGCCCGCGATCGCCACTGCCAAGATGATGCGGAAGCTCCTGGAGAAGCACTATCCGAGCTCGTCGGGAGGCATCCGCTTCCGCCGCGTCGCGCAGGCGTTCGAACGGTTCGGCGGCGGCGAGCTGACGGTCTTCGACACCCACGGAGCGCCCGACGGGGCCAACATCTTCTGCTTCGTGGAGCTCGCGCTGCTCCTGATCGAGCTGGATCACGACCGCGCGCTCTGGGAACGCCTGCTCCCGATCTTCGGTCAGGCCTGCGAGATCTTCACGGGGAGCTACCACCTCTGCTGCGGACCGCGGACCCACTGCTCCTACCGCGTCGCGCACAATCCCGACGGCGCCCGTGCCGCGACCAGCGGGATCAAGTCCGACGTCTCCAAGCGCTGGGCGAAGGGGCAGGACCACGCGGCCGCCTACGACCGGCTCGTCCACGCAGCGCTGTTCGACGACCTCCCCCAGCCGGGGACGAACGGCCTCACGACGCAGGACGTGATGCAGCCGACGCTGCTACTCGACACCAACTGCGCGGGCCCCTGCGCGACCCCCTGAGGTCGACGCGACGAGCGCGAGCGCCCCTGCCCTCGATCCCGGAGGCAGGGGCGTCGTCGTCGGGAGAGGGCCCGGCCCCCGCCCACAGGCCCGGGAACGCCCCTTCCCC
>CAZDYS010000173.1:0-7840 GCA_964509445.1 uncultured Planctomycetaceae bacterium | reverse complement strand
TACCCTCTTTCGCGCACGACGCGGAGCCCGCCTCCACCGCGGCCCAGGCCCTCGCGGCGGAGGCGGGCTCCGCGTCGTGCGCGTCCGCCATCGGCGGACCGTCCGGTCGCGCGGGGGGCTTGGGGGGGATCGCAGTGTCCGTCACTTCGTGTCCTGGTCGTGAGAAGGGGCGCGGCGGAGGAGGGGCGGCTCCCCGTGGGGCAGAGCCTACGAGGGGCTCTTTCGGCAGGTCCCGGCCTCGAACTGGCGTCGAGATGCGCGTCGAGCTCCCTCGCCGGACGATACGCCGTCGCGACCTCCACCTCCTTCTTGAACCCGGGGACGACGCGGTTCCACCCGGCAAGAACGGCTGGCCCGGTCCTCCGCGAGGACCGTCCGGGGGTCCCCTCGGACTCCGCCGACCTGCGCGGACTCGACGCCGGGCGCGCCGGAAGACCAGAATGCCGGGCAGCTCCCCTCCGATGCCTCTGCCCGCTCCCGTCGACGCCTTCTACGAACGGCTCTGGAACCGGAAGGACCGCTCCGGCCTCGCGGAGATCCTCCACCCGGAGGTCACCTTCCGCGGTTCGCTCGGCGTGGTCCGGACCGGGCACGAGGCCTTCTGGCGCTACGTGCTCGAGGTCACCGGCCCGCTGGCGGACTACCGCTGCCAGGAGCTCGCCTGCGTGAGCGAAGGAGAGCGCGTGTTCGCGCGCATGCGCTTCGCGGGGAGGCACGTCGGGGTGTTCCGCGGGTTCCCTCCGACCGGCGCGCTCGTGGCCTGGGAGGGGGCCGCGCTGTTCCGGATCCAGGACGGTCGCATCACGGACGTCTGGGTGCTCGGCGACCTGGCCGGCCTCGACGCCCAGCTGGAGCGACAGGCGCGCGAGCACGCACCGGACGCTGCGCCCGACGCTGCGAAACGGACCTCGTGAATCCTCGGGGGCACGAGGACCCCGGCGCGAGGCGCGCTGCAGTCCTCGGCGACGGACGCCCTACCGCCGGCCACCCCCGATGCGGCACAATCCCGCGACGCACCGCCGCTCCCGCCGCCCCATCGAGTCCCGACGCATGAAGCGAACGATCACGCTGCTCCCGTTCCTGCTCCTCACCCTCCCCGCCACGGCTCGGTTCGCACCCCCCCAGGAGGAGGTGGAGGTCGCGCGCACGGAGGAAGCGAGCGAGGAGGACGAGGCGCGCCTCGACGCCGGACTCCTCGCGGGGCTCCCGCTGCGCAGCATCGGACCGGCGCTGATGTCGGGACGGATCGCGGACCTCGCGGTCGATCCGACCCGCCCGAACACCTGGTACGTCGCCGTCGGCTCGGGCGGCGTCTGGAAGACGACGAACTCCGGGACGACCTGGAGCTCGATCTTCGACGGACAGGGCTCCTACTCGATCGGATGCCTGGCGCTCGACCCGAACGACGCGAACGTGCTCTGGGTCGGGACGGGCGAGGACGTCGGAGGTCGCCACGTGGGCTTCGGCGACGGCGTCTACCGCAGTCGCGACGGAGGCAAGAGCTTCGAGAAGCTCGGGCTCGAGAAGAGCGAGCACCTGGCGCGCATCCTCGTCGACCCGCGCAACAGCGACGTCGTGTTCGTGGCGGCCCAGGGGCCGCTGTGGACCTCCGGGGGCGAGCGAGGCCTCTACCGCACCCGCGACGGCGGGGCGAGCTGGGAGGCGGTGCTCGCGATGGGTCCCTGGACCGGCGTGACCGACGTGGTCTTCGATCCGCGCGACCCGGACGTGCTCTACGCGGCGACGCACCAGCGCCACCGCACGGTGGCGGCGCTCGTCAACGGAGGACCGGAGACCGGCATCCACAAGTCGACCGACGGCGGCGACACCTGGCGCGAGCTGAAGGGCGGCCTGCCCTCCGCCGACAAGGGCAAGATCGGCCTGGCCGTCTCGCCCCAGCGACCCGACACGGTCTATGCGACCATCGAGCTGGCCGGCCGCGAGGGCGGCATCTGGGTCTCCGAGAATCGCGGCGAGAGCTGGGAGAAGCGTAGCGACTACACCAGCGGCGGAACCGGCCCGCACTACTACCAGGAGCTGTGGGCCGACCCCCACCGCTTCGACGCGCTGTACCACGCGAACGTCGTGCTCGGCCGCAGCCTGGACGGCGGTCGCACCTGGACCGGCAGCCGCAACCGCAACAAGCACGTCGACAACCATGCGGTCGCGTTCCACCCGACCGATCCGGACTTCCTGCTGGTCGGCTGCGATGGCGGTCTCTACCGCTCCTACGACCGCGGCGAGACCTTCCAGTTCACCGCGAACCTGCCGCTCACGCAGTTCTACAAGGTCGACGTGGACTACGACTGGCCGGTCTACCACGTGGTCGGCGGCACGCAGGACAACAACACGCAGTACGGGCCGACGCGGACCCTGACCGAGAACGGCATCGCGAACCGCGACTGGCGCATCACGATCGGCGGCGACGGACACGACTGCGCCATCGATCCGGAGGATCCCGACGTCCTCTACTGCGAGAGCCAGCAGGGTTACCTGCGCCGCTTCGACCGCAAGACCGGCGAGTCGATCGACATCCGGCCCCAGCCCGAGGCCGGGGAGGAGGACCTGCGGTTCAACTGGGACTCGCCGATCCTGATCAGCCCGCACGACCACCAGCGACTCTGGTTCGGCTCGAAGCGTCTGTACCGCAGCGACGATCGCGGCGACTCCTGGACGGCGGTCAGCGACGACCTGTCGCGCGGTCTCGATCGCTTCACCCTGCCGATGATGGGCCGGGTGTGGAGCGTCGACGCGCTGTGGGACCTCTACGCGATGTCCCAGTACGGCAACATCACCTCGATCTCCGAGTCGCCCGTCCAGGCCGAGCTGCTCTACGTCGGAACGGACGACGGTCTGCTCCAGGTCAGCGAGGACGGCGGCGGGAGCTGGCGCACCGTCGACGCGATCGAGGGACTGCCCGAGGGCGCCTTCGTCAACGACGTGAAGGCGGACCTGTTCGACGCGAACACCGTCTACGCCGCCTTCGACGACCACAAGAACGGGGACTACGCGCCCTACCTCTTCAAGAGCACCGACCGCGGCCGCAGCTAGACCTCGATCGGCGACGACCTCCCGGACCGCCACCTGGTGTGGCGCATCGAGCAGGACCACGTCTCCCCGGGGCTCCTGTTCGCGGGCACCGAGTTCGGTCTGTTCGTCTCGCTCGACGGTGGCGCGCGCTGGCTCCCGCTGTCCGGCAACGCCCCCACGATCCCGTTCCGCGACCTCGCGATCCAGCGCCGCGAGAACGACCTGGTCGGAGCGACCTTCGGCCGAAGCTTCTGGGTGCTCGACGACTACGCGCCGCTGCGCGCGCTCTCGGAGGAGCGGCTGGAGGAGAGCGAGTTCGAGCTCTTCGAGATACGGCCGGCCCTCCTGTACGTCGAGGACGACCGCCTGGGCGGCCTGCGCGGCTCCCAGGGAGACGCCTACTTCGTGGCCGACAACCCGGCCTTCGGAGCGACCTTCACGTACTACCTGCGCGACGCGCTGGAGACGCGCGCCGCTCAGCGCAAGGAGCGCGAGCAGGAGCTCGCGAAGGAGGGCGCCGACACGCCCTTCCCGGGCTGGGACGCGCTCAAGCAGGAGGAGCGCGAGGAGGACCCGGTCCTCTTCTTCGAGATCCGCGACGCCGAGGGCGAGCTCGTCGAGCGCGTCGAGGGTTCCACCGGCTCGGGCCTGCACCGCACGAGCTGGGACCTGCGCTACGCCTCGGGACCGCTCGTACTGCCCGGCACCTACACCGCCCAGGCGTTCCAGCGTGTGGACTCGGCCAGCCGTCCGCTGGGTGCGCCGCAGTCCTTCGAGGTGCGATCGATCCTGGAGCCCGCGCTCGAGCGCCAGGACCCCGGCGAGACGCTCGCGTTCCAGCAGCAGCTCGAGGCGCTGCAGCAGGACGTCAGCGGGACGCTCGGCGCGCTGGACGAGGCGCTCGAGGACCTGCGCGCGGCGCGGGACGTGCTCGAGGACGACCGCCGCACGCCGCTGGAGGCGTTCGACCAGGCCCGCAGCGTGGAGCTCGCACTGCTCGACGCGCGCGAGGCCCTCGTCGGGGATGCGACCGCGTCCTCGCGCTCGGGCCCCTCGCGCCCCTCGATTCGCGGACGCGTCCAGTCGGCCTACTACGGCACCTTCGGGCAGACCTACGGCCCGACCGGCACGCACCGGCGCCAGGCCGAGATCGCTCGCGAGGAGTTCGCCCGCGTGCGCGACGGCGTCCGCACCGCGGTCGAGGTCGAACTGGCGGAGCTCCTGAAGCGGATGGACGCCCTCGACCTGCCCTGGAGTTCGGGTCGCCCGCTGCCCGCCGCGCGGAACGACTGAGCGTGCACCTCCCCGAGAGAGCGTCCGCTCCGACGCCGCCCGCCAGCTCCCGCGGCCCGCGCCGGACGGAGCGCGCGTCGTGAGCGTTCCCGGCGCGCGCATCAACCGCAAGCTCCACCGCCTCGGTGCGCTGGTCTCGGCGCTGCCGGTGCTGGTGGTCGTCCTCACCGGCCTCCTGCTCCAGCTGAAGAAGGAGTCGGACTGGATCCAGCCTCCCACCGCGCGCGGGACACAGGCGGCGCCGTCCCTGTCGTTCGACCGCATCCTGGAGGCGGCCCGCAGCGTCGAGACGGCCGGCATCACGAGCTGGGAGGACGTCGACCGGCTCGACGTGCGCCCGGGGAAGGGCGTCGTGAAGGTGCGCGGGAAGAACCGCTGGGAGGTCCAGGTGGACACCACGACCGGCACGGTCCTGCAGACCGCCTACCGACGCTCGGACCTGATCGAGTCGATCCACGACGGCTCCTGGTTCCACGACCGCGCGAAGCTCTGGCTGTTCCTGCCCTCCGGGCTGGTCCTCTTCGGGCTGTGGGTCTCGGGCGTCTACCTGTGGCTGTTGCCCCACCTCGCGCGTCGACGCAGGCGCGCCTGAGCCGTCCCCTCGCGGGGAGCCAGGCGAAGCGCTCGCGTTCCGGGCCCTTCGGTCAGCGGTTGAACGGGTACTCGTTGATCCAGCGGAAGCCGCGCGACTCGAACAGGCTCGGCTCCTCGTCGCGCGCGAGCGTGACGGAGACGGAGCGGTCTTCGAAGACCCCCTCGAGCCGGAGACGCCCTGCGTCGAGACGCACGAGCTTCAGGGGCTCCGTGGGCGGCTCGGAGAAACTCCGGTCGTAGAGCGCGAGCGTCGAGGCCTCCTCGTCCAGCCTCATGCGCAGCCGCGTGGCGGTCCCGTCCGCACACTGCACGGTCGCCGCCCAGGGCGGACGAAGGCCGACGCGAACCCAGCGCACGGGGTCCGGGACCGCGCGATCGATGGACGCGGCTTCCCCGCCGGCCGCGAGGAGCTCGAAAGACGTGACTCGATACACCCCGTGGAGCTCGTGCGTCTCGGCCCAGAGCCCACTCGAACGCATGCGCTCGATCCGCGCGTCGATGTTCGTCGCGAGGATCGTGAGGAGGAGCGCGGCCTTGACGATGCCGAGGCCCACCCTCCAGGGCCGTGAGGCGCTCCAGAACGGCCGCAGGTCCCGCGGTGGAACGGCCGCGCTCCCGAGGAAGAACCGGTGCAGCCGGCCCGCATCGGGCAGCACCAGGAAACCCGAGAACAGCAGGTAGTGGAACGAGTAGAGCTTCACGGGAACGTCGAAGAACACGTTCATCGCGAAGACGTTCGCCATCACGCCCATCACGATCAGCGCGCCCAGCAACGTGGTTCGTCGGAACAGGAGCAGTCCTCCCCCGAGCACCTCGGCCGCGCCGGCGAAGACCTGGTACCCGGGACTCGCTCCCATGAACGTCCAGAGCAACCCCATCGGAGAGGAGTCCCCGTAGGGCTGCAGCAGACGATCCGGCCCCATCACGGAGAACTGCACCGGGAACACCTTCGAGAACCCGTAGGAGAGCAGGATCGTGCCGACGTAGTACCGCAGCACGGTCCGCGAGAGATCCCGCACGACGGCCGAGACCGGAGTGGCGCGACGCCAGGCCCACCAGGCGATCGCCAGACCTCCGGCGAGGAGCAGGTTCAAGAGCGCCCCGAGGTAGGACGCCAGGCCGTCCCCGCTGCCGGTGAATTCGAAGGACGGGTCCGCTCCCGTCAGGAGACGGCCCATCCAGGCAACGACGGGCTGCGTTCCGCGGGAATGGAGGCCGAGGACCCAGGCGAGGGACTCTCCCGGCAGCGAGCCCTCGAAACCCGGGAGCAGGTAGAGGTTCCCGAGAAGGGTCAACGGGAAGGGCAGCATGAACAGGACCGGATAGAGCACGACGAAACGGCCGGGCAAGGTCCCGAGCCCACGCGCCCGGCCCTCCGCCGGTGAGGACGTCCCCTGTTCCTCTGCCGGTGCTTCTCCTCGGTCTTCGCTCCTCATCACGCTCCTCCTCGAATCCCCTCGGATCCTACGCTCGTCCTCTCGCGGCCCGGTGGACTTCCCTCCCTTTGCATCGGCGAGGGCGCTCCCCCGAACCGCGACGGCTGCCCATCGCCGCCCCCACGCGCTTGACTCCCCGCGGAGCGGCTTCGACCATGATGGCATCCAAGGACCCCAGCGCGACGAGGTGACGGAATGACGAGATCCTTCGAGAAGATGACCAAGGCCGAGGTGGTCGCGGCGCAGCGCGCCTGGGCGAAGGCCGTCGTCGACCAGGACGTGGACACGCTCCTCGGGTTGTACGACTTCGGCAGTCCGGACGAACCGCTGCTCTTCAAGCCCACCCTGGCGGACGTGATCCGCCTGGACGAGGCGGGAGCGCGAGCCTACTTCGTCGGCGGGGACGAGAACTACCCGCACGACCACGGGTTCCTGAACAACGGCTGGAAGCACGTGGAGTTCCAGAGCGCCGTCGGCCCGATCCTCAAGGCGGGGGGGCTGGGCTACAAGGACATGGGGCACTACACGTTCGTCAACGCGCAGGGGGACGCGACGCGCGCGGACTACACGTTCGCGTACCACAAGCTCGGCGGCCGCGTGCTGATCTCGCTGCACCACTCGTCCTTGACCTGGACGCCGCCTCTGAAATGAGCCCGCGGCCGCGCTCCCCCCATCGAACGGACGCTGGCGACGAGGGCGGTCCGAGGCCGTTCCCGCGCGGAGCGAAGTCCCCCTGGAGCCGGCGGCGGTTCCTGCGCATGGCGGGCGCGGGCGTGGGAGCCCTGGGACTGCCTGCCTGCGAGGCGCCCGGCTCCGCGCGAGCTCGAGGCTCCGCAACCCCTCCGGACGTCGTCGTCGTGGGCGCTGGGGTCTTCGGCGCGTGGTGCGCCTGGCACCTGCGTCGTCGGGGCCTGGACGTCACGCTGCTGGACGCCCGCGGTCCGGGGAACGCGACCTCAAGCTCCGGCGGGAGGACCCGGCTGATCCAGGTCGACTCGGACCACGCGCTGTACGTGCGCAGCGCCCTTCGGGCGTTCCGCTGGTGGCAGCGCCTGGAGCAGGACACGGAGACGCGGCTGATCCACTCCACCGGCCGGCTGTCCCTCGCGACGGATGCCTCGGTGCTGGAGCGGGATCGGCTCCGCCGGGAGCGACTCCGGGAGCTGGGCATCGACGACATGGAGCTCCTCCAGCCGGAGGAGGTTCGCGAGCGGTGGCCCCAGGTCCGCAGCGACGACCTGGAGTACGCCGTCTACTTCGAGGGCGGGGTCACCGGGAGCACCTTCCTCGCGAGCGAGGCCTGCCAGGCTCTCGTGCGCTCCTTCGAGCGCGCGGGGGGACGCTTCGAGCGCGCGCGCGTGCGTCCCGTGAGGAGGGAGGAGCGCCTCGACGCGCTGGAGCTCGAGAACGGTCGCTCGCTGTCGGCGGAGCAGTGCACTACACGGAGCTTCCCGGCGAAGGACACAACGCCTGGGACGCGGCCTACG
>CAZDYS010000172.1:0-7844 GCA_964509445.1 uncultured Planctomycetaceae bacterium | reverse complement strand
TACCGCGTCGCAGCGCGCAGGGTGAAGGCGTGAGCTCGAGACCCTGGAGCCTGCAGCGTCGAACCGCGCTGCAGTTCGCGGCCGTCGCGACCCTCTTTCTCGTCGTCTCCGGGATGGGGGTCTCGCTCGTGCACAGGATGATGATCGCGAGAGGGCTCGACGAGGAGCTCTTCGAACAGCTCGACGAACTGCGCGAGACCTGGCCCGCGCGCTCCGGCGGCAGGGACGACTTCGAGCGGCTGGCGGCTCCGCTCGGGCGAGACGACGCCGAGACGCCTCTGGCCTGCCTGGCTCTCGTCCAGGAAAGCGGGGAGCAGTGGGGGCCGTTCGGTCCCGAGAGGCTCGTCGCGCTGCTGGACGAAGACCAGGCGAGGAGCGGAGAGCTCGTTCGTCTCGACGGCGGCCTGCGCGTTCACCGAAGCGAGCTCGAGCCCGGGATCGCGATCCTGGTCGCCCTCGACGGCGCGGACTGGATGGGGAGGATCCGCCTGTTCGAGCTGGTCGTGTCGACCATCGTCCTGAGCGGGTCGCTGCTCTCGCTCTTCGCCGGCCGGATCTTCGGCAGGCGCGTAGCCGCTCTCCTGGAGCGCGTTGCCGTCGAGGTGGAGGATCGCGACGCGCGCGTCGGTTCCGATGCGCCGCTCGAGGTGCCGGGCGCGCCCCTCGAGATTCGAGCGGTCGTGCAGGCCATCGAGACGACCCTGCGGCAGACGAGGGGGGAGGTCGAGCGCGCTCAGGTTCTTGCCGCGGGTCTCGCGCACGACCTGAGGGCTCCGGTCCAGTCCCTGCTCACGAGTACGCAGGTCTCGCTGCTCGAGCCCCCGGCGCAGACGGACGTGCGCCTGTTGCTCGAAGAGCATCTGTCCGAGCTGCGCGTCCTCGCGCGAACCATCGACAACCTGGTGGCCTGGGGTTCCCCACGGCTCGCCGACGTCGCGAGTCGCGGGGAGCCGCGGGTGACGCTGGACCTGGGGAGCGAGCTCGAAGCGCGACTCAAGGCGGAGGAAGAAGAGGCGGCACGGCGCGGCGTGTTCCTCGACATGCAGCGATCCGGAGACCTCTCCCTGACGTGCGACCCCGGTGCGCTGATCCTCGCCGTGCGCAACCTCGTCGGGAACGCCATCGTCTGGAGTCCGGACGGAGGAAACGTCCTCGTTCGGCTGACCGGGTTCGAGCGTGAGGTCGAGATCGGTGTCGAGGACGAAGGGCCGGGGGTTCCCGAGCCGGAGCGCGAGCGCGTCTTCCAGCCTTTCGTCCGGGGCGCCACCGCGCCCGGACGCCGGGCCGGATACGGACTGGGGCTCGCGATCGTCGCCTACGTTGCGGAACGGCACGCGGGCAGCGTGCACGTCGAGGACTCCGCGTCGGGAGGAGCGCGCTTCGTCTTGCGCGTCCCCCGCGGCGCGGAGGACGGCCGCGCGGGGTCGCGCCTCGCCGGGGACCGAGGGGGCCCGGGCGAGGCGCTGGAACTTCCGCCCGCGTAGGGAGGTCCTAGACCACGCCGGCCCCGAAGGAGCTCCCTTGCTTGGCGGCGGGCTTGGACCGAGCGGGTCGCGCGGCCTTCGTGGAGGCCGGCTTCGTCGCGGCCGGCTTCGCGTTCCCGGTGCGCTTGCGAGAGCTCCGCGTCGCGGCGGCTCGCTCCTCGGTCGGCTTCGAAGCGCCGCGGCGCTTCGCTCCCGAGCGACGTCCGCGGCTCTTGGGCCGCGGATCCTCCTCGCGTCCGCTCTTGTTACGACCCGGGCGCCGGCGCTGGGGCTCGAGTACGCCCTCGGCGCCCTTCTCGCGGGAGCGCGGGATGGGCTTGCCGAGGCTGCGCTCGATGGCGCGCAGCGCGTCCTTGTCGCCCGGCGTCGCGAACGTCGTGGCTCGACCGCTCATCCCGGACCGACCGGTCCGTCCGATGCGGTGCGTGTAGGCGTCGGGCGTGCCCGGCATGTCGTAGTTCACGACGTGGGAGACGCCGCTGATGTCGAGCCCGCGCGCGGCGATGTCCGTCGCGACCAGGACCTCGAAGCGCCCCTCGCGGAAGCCCTCGAGCGCGCGGTCCCGCTGGGACTGCGACATGTTGCCCTGCAGCGCGACCGCCCGCAGGCCGCCGCGCTCGAGCTTGAGCGCGAGCCGCTTCGCGCGGTGCTTCGTGCGCAGGAACACGATCGCGGACCGGAAGTCCTCTCCGGAGAGCAGGTGCTCCAGCGTCGGGAGCTTCTGGTTCTCCGCGAGCTGGAGCAGCGAGTGGTCGATCGTCTCGGCCGGCTTGCTGTGCGCGAGCTCGACGACGACCGGCTTGTACAGCACGCGGTCGGCGAGCTTGCGGATCTCGCGCGGCATCGTGGCCGAGAACAACAGGTTCTGGCGGCGACGCGGCAGCTTCTCGAGGATGCGCCGCACGTCGGGGAGGAACCCCATGTCGAACATGTGGTCCGCCTCGTCGAGGACGAGCGTCTCGACGCGGTCCAGCCGGATGCTGCCGCGACCCAGGAGGTCGAGCAGGCGGCCGGGACAGGCGACGACCACCTCGGGCGGCCGGCGCAGCGCACGCTCCTGTCGCGGGAGCGGCGTCCCGCCGAAGACGGGCAGGGACCGCAGCGGCGTGTGCGCGGCGAGGCGCTCGAACTCGGCGTGGACCTGCGACGCCAGCTCGCGCGTGGGGGTCAGGACGAGCGCGCGGACTCCGCCGCCTCGTCGGCCCAGGAGGTGCTGGAGGATCGGCAGCACGAAGGCCGCCGTCTTCCCGGTCCCGGTCTGGGCGAGGCCCAGGACGTCGCGACCCGCGAGTCCCGCGGGCAGCGCCTCCTCCTGAATGGGTCGGGGATGCGTGAAGCCCTCGTCGAAGAGAGAGCGGAGCAACTCGGGACGAAGCCCGAAACGATCGAAGCCGGATCCGACGGAGCCGGCGGTCTTGGTCTGGGAAATACGTGTACCTCTCGGCGCCCGGAGAACGTGGTGTCCGGGGCGCCAGCGATCGTCTCTCACAACAACCACGGGACGATCGGAAGGGAAACGGCGATGGAGCCCGCGTGGGATTCCGTGCTGTGCGCCGGGGGTCGCGAAGGCGCGACCGAGAGGGAAGACGAAGTCGTGGGCCTGTCTTCCCGTCGTCCCGAACCTAACCCCGGGGCTGCGGAAACCGCTCGGGAAACCACGGGATGACTCGCAAAACCGGCCGGAGGTGTGCTCCTCTCGGGTTTCGCAGCAAAAGAAAAGGGGTCAGGAGGCTCCCAGGGCGCGCGCGCGATGCTCCATCGGGCTGATCCCGCGCACGCGCTTGAACGCCGTGCTGAGCGCGAACGGAGAGCTGTAGCCGAGTCGATAGGCCACCGTCCCGACGGTCGCGTCGGGTTCGCACAGGAGGTCGGCCGCGAGCGCCAACCGCCAGCTCGTCAGGAACTTCATGGGGGACTCGCCGACCACGTCCTGGAAGCGCCGCGAGAGCGCCGCGCGCGAGAGGCCGACCTCGTTGGAGAGCTTGGCCAGGGTCCAGGGGAACGCGGGGTCCTCGTGCATCGCCTGCAGCGCGCGGCGGACCACGGGATCGCTCTGCGCCCGGTACCAGGTCGGCTCCTCGGCCTCCGGTCGGGTGAACCAGGTGCGCAGGACGGCGAAGAGGAGCAGGTCGATCAGGCGGTCCAGGACGGCGGCCTGACCCGGACCCTCCTTCGCCATCTCCTCGCACAAGAGGGCGACGAGCGGGGAGTCCCAGGTCTCGTTCGAGAGCGACAGCACCGGCGGGAGTGCGCGCAGCAGGCGATCGCTGACGTCACTGGTCGACTCGTAGGCCCCGACGAGGAGGAGCGTCGAGCCCGCGGGGTCGTTGCCCCATGTGCGCACGCCGTGGGTCATCGCCTCCAGGAGGGAGTTGCCGTCGAGGTCGCGACACTCCTGCCCGGGGTGGATGACGACGTCCGGCTCCGCGTCGGGGTCGTGGGCGACGTTGTAGTGGTCCGGCGCCCGCGTCACCGCCACGTCGCCCACGTCGAGTCGAACGGGCTCACCGTCGTCGGGGACGACCCAGGCGTGCCCACGCACGACGGCGAGCACCGTGAGCGGGGACTCCGCGAGGATCCGCAAGGACCAGGGAGGAGACATCACCGTGCGCAGGGCGAACGCGCCCCGCGCCCGAGCTCCGTCCAGGAGGCCTCCGTACGCGTCCATGGGAGCAAGCTACCGCGTGGACGCTCGAACATGGAACCGAGCATCTCGGCGATGGTCGGGATTTCGAGGGGCGCCGACACTCCTGGGGGTCGCCGAGACGTTCTCGGCGCGACCCACGATCCGACCCGGCCGCAACGCGCGTAACCGGGTTCCACTCCCAGGACACGAGGAGCCTCCCATGCAGCCGTCGCAATCTCCCACCGACCGTTCAGACTCGATCCTCGTCATCGGCGCCAGCGGCAAGACCGGTCGCCGCGTCACCGATCGCCTCGTCGCCTCCGGGCGGCGCGTCCGGCCGGCCTCTCGATCGACCGACCCGGCGTTCGACTGGCAGGATCCGACCACCTGGGAAGGGGCCCTGAACGGCGTCCGCGCGGCGTACCTGACCTACTTCCCGGACCTCGCGCTGCCGGGAGCGGCCGAGACCGTGGCCTCCTTCGCGAGCTTCGCCGTGGAGCGTGGCGTGAAGCGACTCGTCCTCCTCTCCGGCCGCGGCGAGGAGGGCGCCCAGCGCGCGGAGCGGTACCTGATGGAGTCCGGCGCGGACTGGACCGTCGTGCGCTGCGCGTTCTTCAACCAGAACTTCGACGAGAGCTTCGCGGCCTCGGTGCAGGACGGCGTCGTCGCGATGCCGGCGGGCAACACGGCGGAGCCGTTCGTCGACGCGGACGACATCGCCGACGTGGTCGTCGCCGCGCTCACGGACGACAAGCACGTCGGCGAGCTGTACGAGCTGACCGGTCCGCGTCTCTTGACGCTCGATCAGGTGGCGGAGGAGCTCGGCGCCGCCATCGGTCGCGAGGTGCGCTACGTCCCGGTCCAGGCGGAGGAGTTCGGGGCCGAGCTCAGCGCTCACGGCATGCCGGAGCAGGACGCCACCCACCTGGCGGAGCTCTTGAGCGAGGTCCTGGACGGCCGTGGCGCGCACCTCGCGGACGGCGTCCAGCGTGCTCTCGGACGTGCGCCGAAGGACTTCGCCGACTACGCGCGCGATGCGGCCGCGGCCGGTGCCTGGGGACTCGCGAACGATCGCGAGGAGGTGGGCTCATGACCGCGCTCACGGTTCTGTGTGCGCTCGGGGCCGCGACCTCGGCCGGCGCCTTCTTCACGTTCTCCGACTTCACGATGCAGGGCCTCCGCGGGATGGAACCGGCGCGCGGTGCGGCCGCGATGCAGGCGATCAATCGCGCCGCACCGTCCCCGCTCTTCATGATCCTCCTGTTCGGAACCGGCGCCGCCTGCCTCGCGCTCGGCGTGCTCGCGGGAGGGCGTCTCGAGGAAACCGGCTCCTGGCTCCGCGTCGTCGCGGCGGGTCTCTACGTCGTGGGCGTCGTGATCACGACCATCGCCTACCACGTTCCGCGGAACGAGCGGCTCGACGGACTCGATCCCGAGAGCGAGGAGGGCCGGTCCTACTGGGCGGTCTACGGTCGGGAGTGGACGCGCATGAACCACGTGCGCACGCTCACGTCGCTGGTCGCCGCGGCGCTGCTGGTCGTCTCGCTCCTCGGAGAGGCCTGAGGGTCGGAGCGGCCGCGCTCGCGCTTGCAGCGGGCTCCCTGCGTCGCGATGGTCACGCCTGCGCGCTCCCCTCCGTAGCGCTCGCTCATGCTGGCCGCCCTCACGCTCTCCCTCGTCGCCCAGGGTCCCTCGACCGAGGCGCTCCTGCCGGGCGAGCCGGACCGTCTCGAGGCGATCGCGGTGGCCGGTCGATCCGCGGACGCGCGCTATCTCCCGCCGCTGATCGACCTGCTCGCCTTCGCCCGGACGCCGGAGGAGTGGTACGCCACGCTCGACGCGCTGGGGGAGCTCCTGTCCGAGGACCTGCGTGAGGTCGAGCGGCCCTGGCGAACGTTGCGCCTGCGGCTCGGCACGCAGGTCTCCGGCCCGGCGGACTACCTGGCGTTCAAGCGCGAGCTCCTCGCGCGCCGCGTCGACCCGCGCTTTCGCGATCTCCTGGCGGACGCGAGGAACAGCCGGCTCCCGCTCGAACGCGTCGACTGGGGCGGCGTGCCGGTCGACGGGATCCCCGCGCTCGTCGATCCGGCCGTGGTGCCCGCGGCCGGCGCGGAGTGGCTGCGTCCCGAGGAACCGGTCTTCGGTCTCGTCGTCGACGGCCGCGCGCGCGCCTACCCGCTGCGCATCCTCGACTGGCACGAGATGGTCAACGACCGTCTGGGCGACGTCGCCTTCGCGCTGAGCTACTGCACGCTGTGCGGCGCCGGCGTCGCGTACCGGACCGGCGACGGGGACGAGCGCGACCTGTTCCGGTCGTCGGGGCTGCTCCTCGACTCGAACAAGCTGATGTACGACGAGGCGACCGAGTCGCTCTGGAGTCAGCTCGAGGGCCGGGCGCTGCACGGTGCGCGCGTCGGAGAGGACGAGCTCGGCGTGCTCCCGGTCGACCTCGTGCCCTGGTCGGTCTGGCGCGCGCGACATCCGCGCACGACCGTGGTGGACCGCGAGACGGGCTTCGACCGCGACTACCGGCTCGGCGCGGCCTACGGCGACTACTTCGCGGCGAGCGAGACCATGTTCCCGGCGCCGGGCGTCGACGAGATCGGCGGGCGGGCGAAGGAGCGCGTGCTCGTGCTGCGCGGGGCCGGACGGACGACGCCGGTCCCCGTGTCCGAGATCGCGGCCGCCGGCGCGCTGCGCGTCGAGGGGAGCGGTACGTCCGCTCTCGTGCTCGCCGTTCCGCGGCCCGCTCCCTCGTTGCCGGCGGAGCTCGCGCCGCTCGCTTCCGATCTCGCGGCCTGGAAGGAGGCGACGAGCGAGGAGCTCGCAGCGGCGCTCCACACGGACCCCGCGCTCGCGAGCCACCTGACCGTGGAGCTCCTGCTCGAGCTGCCCGCCGCCGTCCGTCTGGCGCTGCTCGACGCCGAGCTCGCGAGCACCGCCTGGGCGCTCTCGCGCGACGTTCGTATCGGCGCGGCCTTTCGCGGGCTCGCCGCCGACGTTCGGGCCTACGAAGCGCCGGACGAGGAGCTCGTCTGGGACGGAGCGCGCCTGCTCGACGCGCAGGGGCGCGCGTGGACCCCGACGACGACCGCGCTGCTCGATCCCGACGGCGGTGCGTACGAGCGCATCCCGTCCCACCTCGCGTTCCGGTTCGCGTTCCTGCGCTAGAGGCCGAAGCCGTTCCTCCCGGACGCCGGGCTCCGCCTTCGCGGTTCCGAACGCGTATCCTGCTTGCATGCTGCGCTCGCTCCGCCACCTGACGCGCGTTCCGGACAAGCTCGCCCTGTTCTCCCTGGCGCGGGACCTCCGCGCGCAGTCGCGCTTGCTCGCGCTGGCCGCGCTGCAAAGCGCGGGCGTTCTCGAGCAGCTGGACGAGCCGTGCGCGCTGGAGGCTCTCGTCGAGACGGCCGACATCCGTGAGCCGCGCGTCCTCGAACACCTGCTCGAGCTCGGCGTGCGCGTCGGTGCGCTGCGCCGTCGCTCCGGTGCCTACGTCGCCCGCAGTCGACTCGCGCGCGCGCTCGCGGGGCGACCGGACCACCCGCTGGCCTCGATGCTGCAGGAGGTGACCACCTACCACGCGGAGGTCTTTCAGGCCCTGCCGGAGCGGCTGCGCGGTGCGCCCGCGCGCGACTACCTCGACCGCTTCGGGGCGCTGGTCGCGCAGTCCTCGCGGATCATGGCGCCGTGGATTCTCGCGTTCACCGAGCGCTTCCTGGGGCGGGACCGAC
>CAZDYS010000171.1:0-7863 GCA_964509445.1 uncultured Planctomycetaceae bacterium | reverse complement strand
GCCCCGAGGCCACCCGCGCGCGCGGCCTGCTGGAGACCGACATGGACGGGCACGTGGCGGTCGATCGCCGCGGCGAGCCCTACACCGGCGGTCTGGTCGGGCACCTCGCCGTGATGCGCGGCTGCGACCTCAACTGCACCTATTGCGTTGTGCCTTCGACTCGCGGGCGCGTCCAGAGCCGCCCGATCGAGGACCTGGTCGTCGAGGCGCGCTGGATGGTCGCCGGCGGCGCCCGCGTGATCACGCTCCTGGGCCAGACGGTCAACTCCTACGGGGAGGACCTGCCCAAGCCCGCTCCCGGCGAGGCGCGCGGAACCGGTCGCCAGGGTCGCGAGAGCCTCGCGGATCTGCTGCGCGCGCTGCAGGGCGTCGAGGGCCTCGAGCGCATTCGCCTGATCACCCTGCACCCGTCCTACGTCACGCCCGCGCTCGCGGCCGCGATCGCGGAGTGCGACAAGGTCGACCGCTTCCTGCCGCTGCCGCTGCAGTCGGGATCCGATCCGGTGCTGCGGCGCATGAAGCGCGGCTACAACACGGCGCTGTACCGGCACCGCATCGGCCTCCTGCGCGAGGCCGTGCCGGACATCGAGCTCGGATCCGACTGGATCGTGGGGTTCCCGGGAGAGACCGACGAGGACTTCGAGCTCTCCTGCGCGATGCTCGAGGAGGTCGGCTTCGTCCAGAACTACGTGTTCCAGTACTCCCCGCGCCCCGGGACGCGGGCCTACGACGTCGAGGACGACGTCCCGCTGGCGGTCAAGAAGGAGCGCAACCAGCGTCTCCTCGAGGCCGCGCGGGTGAGCGCCCTGCGCCGGATGGAGCGCTGGATCGACCGCGAGGTCGACGTGTTCGTGGAGGACCGCTCTCCGAAACACGCCGAGAAGCTGCGCGGGCGCACGGTCCACAACCTGCCGGTGCAGTTCCCGCACCCGGAGGGGGACGACACGCTCGTCGGGACGACCCAGCGGGTCGTCGTGCGGGAGGCCTCGCCCTTCGGGCTCGCCGGTCTGCGGGTCGCCGCGGAGGGCTGAGGAGGAGCGGCCGGGGTCGAGGGCCCCGCAGGCGACCTGCCACGGTCCCGCAAGGGGCACGGGGCCCGCCGGCGCGGAGCGAGGGCGCGGTCCAGGGCTTCGCGCGCGCGGCTCCAGGATGCCCCGGTTCGAAGCCTGCCGTCTCCTCGTCTCGGGGCGACGGCTCCCGGAAGGGCCGGTGCCGAGGGAGGGGGGCGGTTAAAAGCACAGGGGCCGCGACCGAAGTCGCGACCCCTGGAAGTTCCAGCCTCCGAGGAGGCTAAGTCAGATCACTCGGTGCCCATCGTGTTGACGATGGCCTGCGAGAGCTGACCCGTGCCCGAGCTGTTGCCGCAGAAGCCCTGCAGCTGCCAGCAGGCGCCCAGAAGACCGGAGTCTTGCGGGACCGGACCGGAGAAGACCGCGACTCCACCACCGTGGAAGATCGGCGGCGCGCCCGCGGCGGCCGGAAGGTTCAGGCCGGTGCCCGCGGTGATCGCGACGCAGATGGTGCCCCACTTGGAGGGCAGCGGCGGCGGCGGCGGCGCGAAGGCCAGACGCCACAGGGCAAGGCTGTTGCCGAAGCCCGTGCAGTCGAGGGTCGTGTCGAAGTTGAACGCGGCACCGTCCCAAACGGCCGGGGCGTGCGTCAGGATCGACGGGTTGCCAACGCAACCGAGGTCCGCCGTGGACGCGGAGATCGGGTCGATCTCGCGGATGTCCATGGACACGGAGGTGTAGTAGTTACCGTTCGGCGCCGTGGCGAAGGTGAAGCTCGAGGTGAGCGAACCCGCCGGGCAGTACTGGTCGACGAAGTTGACCATGCCACCCATGGCGTCCGGGCCAGCGTAGCCGGCGGAACCGGCACCACCGCTGGTGCAGGACTGCACGCAGGAGAGGAACGGGAACGTCTTGGCCAGGACACCGTCGGTGCCGAGGTCACGGAACTGGTACGAGTAACCGATCGGGCCGTCGTTCAGGACGAGCGGGGTCGTGCCGAACGTGACGCCGATGAGGAAGCAGGCGAAGCCGCCGAAGAAGGACGAGCAACCCGTCCAGGCCGGAAGACCCGAAAGGTTGAACGTACCGACGTCGGTGCCGAGCGTGCCGCCACCGAGGGCGTAGCCTTCACGGAAACCGATGCGGGCGAAACCGCCGACGCCACCGGACGCGGTGTCCAGAGCGGCGGAGCAGTACGCGAACGCGAAGAGGGTCACGAGACCGGACTTGCCACCAGCGTTTTGGGCAACGTTGTTACCCGCAGCGTTACCGGCGCCATCGCCCTTGTTGGCCGCGACGATCCACTCGCAGGGGCCGTTCGGCGTACCCGGACCCGAGTCGATCCCGACGAAACCACTAAAGTCGTTGTTCGACAGGGCGCTCGAGGTCGTGAAGCCGGGGGCTCCTTTTTCGGAGAGAGCGCGCTCGCGCGTCACGGTACCGGTCTCGAGGTCGAGGGTGGCACTGTGAAGCGGTTGCGTAACGCGCCGCATCATGGGGGTGTCCTGCTGTTGAGCGCTCACGGAGCCCGCGAAAAGGATCGCGGAGCTGGCGAGCAGCAGGGACTTCTTGGGAACCATCATGTTCACCTTCCTATAGGTAGGGATGCACTCTACTTGCGGAGAGTTGTCAGGGTGAAAAACGCATCGATGCATGCATGAAAGGCATCTCTGCTGCAGAGAGGGGTCAGACCGAGGTCCTCGCCCACGGCACGGGAACCCGAGGGATCCACCGTGTCGCGTGTCCGTAGACGCGGGAGGGCCCGAACTGGTTCCGTCTCAAATCGGCATTCGATTCTCATGCCACCGGAATCATAGCCAGGGGCCCCCTTTCGGGGGGGGGCAATCGCGATCTCTTTCGGCCCGTGATCTCGGGCAGATCCGGACGCCTGGCAGGGCTTTCCGAGGCCGGAAATCGGTTCCCGGCCCGGGGTCTTCACGAGACCCTAATAGTAGCCCGCGTAGGGGTCCTCGGGACGCGCCAGGAACTCCAGGAGAGCGGCTGCCGCGGCCAGGAGGAGGGGGCCCGCGACCACGAGGATGCCGCGCGCCCGGGGTCCCAGGCGGGGGAGCAGGGCGAGACCCGGGGCGAGGGCCGCGCCGGTGAGCAGGGCCGCGGAGGTCGGCGCGAGCTCGCTGGCGTAGAGCCCTCCCAGCACTCCGCAGGCGTACAGCACCCCGACCGCCGGAAGCGCGCCGCCCGCGAGCGTGCGCGCCGGCCGTAGCCAGGCGAAAGCGGTCATCACCCCGGTCACGGTGGTCCAGGTCCCGAGGAGCTGGGCGAGCGAGGCGCTGCCGGAGAACAGCACCGCCAGCGAGCAGCCGGTGCCGAGCAGCGTCCAGGAGAGGGGGACCGCCGGGCCCTTGCAGCGCGCGGCCACGCGCTCCGCGATCCACAGCACGAGCCCGAGGAGGAGCGCCCAGCACAGCGTCCAGAGCACGGACTCCGTCGCGGACCAGCGATGGGCGCGCACGAAGTCCAGCTGGTAGAAGGGGACGAACAGGCACAGCCCCGCACGCAAGAGCGGCGCGACGCGATCGCGGACCGCTTCGAAGACGCCCAGCAGGAGCGTCAGGAGCGCGAGCGGGAAGAGCCCGTGCTTGAACTCGAGGTCCCAGGCGAGCGGAGGCGCGCCGACCAGGGAGAGGTGTCCCGCGAGAGCGCCGAGGCCGACGGCCGCCGGACCCGCCGCGCGCGCGACGGGTCCGAGCGTCCGGTCCTTCGCGCCGAGCGGGCGCCAGGCCGGACCGAGCAAGAGGAGCGCGACGACGAGCGGCGGGAGCACGCCGCTGAGCGCCATCTCGACCGGGTCCATGGGAGGTCGGGAGGTGCGCCTACTGCGCCTTGCACTCGAGGCTGACCGTCAGGTGCACCTCGGGGCCGAGCGCGGTCGGGTTCTTCTTCACGAAGCTGACGCCGTAGTCGGCCATGTCGATCGTGAAGCGGGCCTCGAAGCCGGCGACCTTGGCGCCGCGGGCCTCCCCGGTGCCGGTGACCTCGACGACGGCCTGGACGGACTTCGTGACGCCGTGGAACGAGAGGTCTCCGGTGACCTCGAGGTCGTCGCCCTTCTGGGCGACCTTCGTGCTCTCGAAGGTGATGGTCGGGAACTCCTGGACGCTGAAGAAGTCCGCGTTGCGCAGGTGCTTGTCCCGGCCCTCGGAGTTCGTGTCCACGCTGTCCGCCTGGATCTCGAGGGAGACGCGGCTGGCGGTCGGGTTGGCGGCGTCGTAGGCGACCACGCCGGACAGCTCGTTGAAGCGGCCGTAGAAGTTCGCGACGCCGTTGTGGCGCGTCTTGAAGAGCACGCTGGAGTGGCCGGCGTCGACCGCGTAGGCGATCGGAGCGGCGCTCGTGACCGCCGCCGTCGTCGGGGCGTTCTCGGGCAGGGTGAAGGAGGCGGCCAGGGCGGAGACCGAGAGGAGCGAGACGAGGGTCAGGGAGAGCTTCATGGGAATGTGCTTGGGGACTGGGGGGGGGACGCGGGCGTCCTGGCCTGTTTCTAACGGGCGGGAGGAGCCTCCGCGATCGGTTTGCCGCGCTCGGGCGCGGGTTCTTTCGAGGGAGAACGGCGCCCCTACGGACGCACGGCTCGCCTGGGACGGGGACCGGGACGCGGGGTGGCGCTGGACGCACTCCTGCGGGGAGTACGGAGGCGCGCATCGCGCCGCCGGTTCGAGACAAGCAAACACGCCCGGACACCGGAGTGTCCGGGCGTGGAAGACGCTCGGGCGCGAGGAGACGGTCAGCCGTCCGAGGTGAACCGCTCGTGCCCGGTCTCCTCGAAGTCGCGCACCTTCGAGAAGGCGGCGTCCGCCTTGGCCTTGTCCCCGTCCAGCAGGGCCGCCTCGAGCTCCAGCTGCGCCGCGAGGAAGTCCACCATCATCCGGCGGTAGGCGGTGTGGTACTCCTCGAGGGCCTCGCCGGTCACGTTCTCGGGCGCGTGCGGCTTCTCGCCCTTGCAGGCCAGCGTGTCGGCCTGCATCTGGCCGACCAGGGTCAGCGAGGCGGGGAGCTGCTCCGGATCGCGCAGGGAGCGACGCAGCCGCTTCACCGAGTTCTCGATGGCCTCCATGTGCTCGTGGAGGGCGTCGTCGGCGCGCGCGGCCTCGGCGTCCCGGAACGAGCTCAGAGCGAGCAGCGCGAGCGAGCCGGCGGCCAGGGCGGAGAGCGGAGTGAGGATTCGTTGGATGGACATCGGGTCTAGAGGGCCGTGGTGGAACCGGGGAAGGGAAGGGGGTAGCGACCGTCCGCGCTCGGGAGCACCGGCGGGGCCGCGTTCCAGTCGTAGGTGCCGGGAGAGAGGTCGAGCGTGGAGGCGAGGGCCTCGTCCCAGCTCAGCTTCTTCCCGGAGTAGGTCGCCATGCGACCGAAGATCGCGGTCATCGTCGAGAGCGCGCCGAGCTCGGCCTCGCCGTACTCCTGGTCCTCGCGGATCGCGCGGAAGAGGGCGTCGTGTTCTACCTGGTAGTGGTTCGGGTCCTCGCCGTCGAACTTCCAGCTCCAGCCGCCGTCGCTCTCGATCCGACCCGCGCCGATGTTGGCCGTGCCGGAGGAGCCGTGGGCGTGCTCCGAGACGCTGCGCCAGCAGCCGGCGATCTGCCGGCACTGGGAGAGCATCTTCGTGCCGTCCGCGTAGGTGAACTCGACCATGTGGTGGTCGAAGATCTCGCCCTGCTCGGGATCGCGCAGGGAGCAGCCGCCCATGCCGACGGCTTCGACCGGGAAGCCGTCCATGATCCAGTTGCAGACGTCGAGGTTGTGGATGTGCTGCTCGACGATGTGGTCTCCGCAGAGCCAGTTGAAGTAGTACCAGTTGCGCATCTGGTACGTCATCTCGTTCCAGCCCGGCTGGCGCGCGCGTACCCACGGGCGCGTCCCGTTCCAGTAGGCGCGCAGCAGGCGGATCTCGCCGATGGCGCCGTCCTGGATGCGGCGGATAGTCTCCTGGTACTTCGCGGAGTGGTGGCGCTGGAGGCCGACGCCGACCTTGAGCTTCTGTTCCTTGGCCTTCTGGGCGGCGGCGAGGACGCGCCGGACGCCCGGCGCGTCGACGGCCACGGGCTTCTCCATGAACACGTGCAGGCCACGCTCGACGGCGTGCTCGAAGTGCGCGGGCCGGAACCCCGGCGGCGTGGCGAGCACGACCAGGTCGAGGTCGAGCGCCATCAGCTCGCGATAGGCGTCGAAGCCCACGAAGCGCTGCTCCTCCGGGACGTCCACGCGGTCCGGCACGTTCTCCGTCAGGGCGCTCAGGCTCGAGTCCAGCCGGTCTGCGAAGGCGTCGGCCATGGCGACCAGGCGGACCGGGCCCTCCGTGGAGAGTGCCTGCCGGGCCGCTCCGGTACCGCGGCCGCCGCAGCCGACCAGGCCGATGCGGAGCTCGTCCTCCCGTCCGTAGCGGCCGCTCGACCGGGACGCGGCCTCGGCGCGCTGGGCTCCGAGGAGGCTCGCGCCGAAGACGCCGGTGTGGGTCAGAAACGTTCGTCGTGTCGCACTCATCGGTCCCCTTTGCGTTGGCGGTCTTGCACCTTGCGCACGCTGTCGACGTCGGCTTCCCAGAAGCGCTCCCGTTCGGCGGGCGGCGGTGGATGGAGAGGGCGCACCACGCGGAAGCCGACGAAGGTCGCGTCCGTGTGGTACCAGATGCTCTTGGGGAGCTGAGGGTCCTGGACCTTCCAGCTCTTCTTGGAGGCGCGCCGCGCGGCGGAGCGCAGGTCCTCCGGGTCGTCGTCCCAGGAGCCGCCGCGCACGACGCGCGGGTAGAGCTCCTCGGGCCAGGTGATCGGGTCGGTCCCGGTGTGTCCGGCGTAGTCGGGCGTGTGCGCGTCGAGGACCCACTCCGCCACGTTGCCGTGCATGTCGTAGAGGCCCCAGGGATTGGGCTTCTTCGTCATCACCTTTTGATAGGAGTCGTCCGCGTTGTCGAAGAACCACGCGTGGTCCTCGAGCTCGTCGACGGCACAGGAGTAGGGCCCCTCGGTGCCCGCGCGACAGGCGTACTCCCACTCGGCCTCGGTGGGCAGGCGGTAGAAGCGGCCGGTCTTCATGCTCAGCCACTTCGTGTACTGCTTCGCGGCGAACTGCGTCATGCAGATGGCCGGGGTTTCGTCGGTGCCCATCTCGAAGTCCATGGGCACGTAGGGAGGCGTGGGGCGACTGACGGCGTCGGCCCAGGCGTCCTGCTCGACACGCTCGGACTTGCCGCGCTTGAAGCGCTCGAGGTCCAGCTTGAGCATGAACTCGTGGTACTCCGCCCAGGTCACCTCGTGCGTCTCGATCCAGAACGGAGAGACGGTGACCTCGTGGGAGGCCTCGTCGCGATCGCGGTCGCGCTCGCCGGACGGGCTGCCCATCGTGAACGTGCCGCCCGGGAGCGGCGTCATGGAGAAGCTCGCGGAGGTGCCGGGGATCCGCTCGACGTAGACCTGCATCTCGTCGGCCGACGTGGCGGTCGCCGCGTCGTTGGCGAGCACCGGCGGGGGGCCCTCCGGAGGTGCCGGATAGACCTCCTGGACCGGGCCGGCGGTGCAGGAGAGGGACAGGGAGAGCGCGAGGAGCATGAGCGACGGGCGATTCGGGACCGGGGCGAGGCGGCATTGTAGGGTTCCCCCGACCCGGATGTCCCTCTCCAGACGCTCCCTCCTCGTCTCGCTCGGCGCCCTCGCGACGGCGGGCTGTCGTGCGACCGCGCACGCACCGTCGTCGCGGCCCGGCGCCGGTGCATGCGGTGCGTGCGGTGCGCCCGCCGCGCTCGAGCGCTTCGAGGAGGAGCGGGAGGCGCTGGGGACGTCCTTCCGCCTGGTCGCCCACGGCGCTTCCGCCGCGCGCGTCGCGGCGGCCTTCGCCGAGG
>CAZDYS010000170.1:0-7871 GCA_964509445.1 uncultured Planctomycetaceae bacterium | reverse complement strand
GTGGCGCTTCCTATGTGCGTGTTGGCGTCTTTTCTAAGAGAGGGACATTTCCGAGGCGAGTCGGCGGAGGCGGGAGCGGTCGGAAGGGGCCAGGTTCATGGGGAGGAGCGGGCGGGCCTGCCGCCGCACGCGAATCCTAGCCTGCCCCCGGCAGCGATCCTTGCAACCGTGGCTCGCGGGTACCATTCCCACGCTCCCGCTCGCCTCCCCCCCCTTCCCACCGCCTGCCACGCCCATGCAGACCTCCCTCCTCCTCGCCCAGCACGCCGCGGACGGCGCCCGGATCGGCGCTCGACCCGAGGCGCCGGACCTCGACGCGGTGCTCACCTTCGGGGACGTCCCCGCCGAGTATCGCGCCGCGACGGGAGGTTGCGTGGTCTTCGACGTGACGGATCGCGGGGCCGTTCGCGCGGAGGGCGCCGACGCGCGCTCGTTCCTGCACCGCATCCTCGCGAACGACGTGCTCGCCCTGGAGCCCGGTAGCGGGAACGCAAACCTCTTGCTGACCCCCAAGGGAAAGGTCGTCGAGGCGTTCGACCACCTTTCTCTTGCTGACCCCCAAGGGAAAGGTCGTCGAGGCGTTCGACCTCCGGGGCGAGGACGAGGCGATCCGCCTGTCCGCGGCGCCCGGGCGCGAGAGCGCGCTGCGGACGGCGATCGACATGTTCCTGTTCACCGAGGAGGTCGAGCTCGCCCAAGCCGGCGAGGACCACGCCCCGCTGGAGATCGCGGGGCCGGACGCGGCGCCGGTGCTGGCCGCGGCGCTCGACCTGGATGCGGGCGCGCTGCAGGGCCTCGCCGCGCACGCCAGCCTCGTGACCGGGAGCGGGGCGCGCGTGACCGCGCTCGAGGTCGCCGGTGCGCCCGGACTGCGCGTCGAGGAGACCCCCGAGCGCGTGCCCGCGCTGTACGAACGACTCGTCGCTCGAGGCGCCACGCGCGCCGGCGTCGTCCTGCGCGACATCCTGCGCGTGGAGCGCGGGAGCGCCCTCTTCGGCGTAGACGTCGACGACAACGTGTACCCGCAGGAAGCGCGACTGGAGTCCTCCTTCGCGCTCGACAAGGGTTGCTACGTCGGCCAGGAGGTCGTCGCCAAGATCGACACCTACGGCGGACTGAACAAGCTGCTGATGGCGCTCGCGGTCGAGCACGACGACCCGGTCGCGCGCGGGACGCGCCTCCTCGAGGGAGAGGACGAACGCGAGCTCGGCCTGGTGACCTCCTGGGCCTACTCCTTCGTGCTGGACACCGGTCTGGTGCTCGCCTACGTCAAGCGCAAGCACCAGGAGGAAGGCACGACCTTCACGCTGTCCGACGGGCAGGGCAAGGCGCGCATCGTGCCGTTCCCCGTCCTCGGCTGAGGCTCAGTTCTCGCCCGCGGCCTCGCTCGGCTCCGGCCGCGGCGTGAAGTCCGCCGGCGTGCCCGCGAAGGAGTCGAGCACCACGTCGACCGTCAGCGTCAGGGGTCCGGCCGGCAGGTCGCCGCTGATCCGCACGGCGACGCCGGTCTCGGCGTCGACCCACAGGTGGATCGCGCCCTGCATGCCGAACAGCCCTTCGAAGCGCGCGACCTTCTCCGGGTCGATCTCCTCCTCGGGCCAGGGTTTCGGCTCCAGGAGGATCTCCACCGCGTCGAACGTGCCCGCCTTCGTGCGCACCTCCTTCCGCTCGCCGCGCTTGAGCGTCAGCTCCCACAGGCGGTCCTTCTCGACCATGGGGAACTTCATCTCGTCCGCGCCCTCGCGGATCAACGTGCGGCAGGCGAGCACGGAGCTCAGCATGTCGATCGTGTCCGTGGGAACGGGACGGAATTTCGGTTCCTTCCAGATGCGGGTGCCCTTGGGCGCGCCCTTGCTCGTGTCCCGACGATAGTCCGCCATCGACTCGCCGTCGTAGAGCCCGATCTTGTTCTCGCGCCTGCGCTGGGACGACCCCTTCTGCTGCATCTGGTACACGATGCGGGGCCAGACCTGCGGGTGGTGGTGCGCCTGGATCGTCGAGTCGAGCTTGTAGAGCGTGTAGGAGCCCTCCGCGTGGATCTTGAGCTCGGCGGACTCGGCTCCCTCGTCCTGGGCCGCGTCGGCTCCCAGCAGGACGGACGGGCGGTAGGGCTCGACCTTCGACGTCTGCGTGACCGTCCCCACGGAGTCCGAGAGGAACGCGAGCCCGACGTGCACCGAGTAGACGAGCTCCTCGTCCCGCGGCAGGTAGAGCATCGGGTCCCCCGCCGCGTCGCGGATGACGAGCTCGGGCCCGGCGGGCTTGGCGGCCTGGGCCGAGGCCTCGAGGACCTTCGACGGCGCCGGGTCCTGGGCGAGGAACGCGAGCAGCGTCAGCGGAAGCAAGCGGGTCGTGATCACGTGGTCTCGAGCGGGGGCGCGGGTGCGGACTCTTGGGGGGTCGAAACGGGGACGGGCGGAACGCCGAGCTCCAGACGGCGCTCGGCCTCGCGGGTCGCCACGGAGAGCGCGGTTCGCTCTTCCGTCCGTGCCCTCTCTAAGACATCGGCGACGACCGTCCCGATGCGGACCTCGATTTCCTCGAGAGGCGGGGAGATCCCACGCAAGTGAAACGAACAACCGCGCAGGACGGCGCCCGCGTTCACGGCGATGTCCGGCACGTAGAGGATGCCGCGCTCCGCGAGCCGCGTGGCGTGGTGGGAGCGGGCGAGCGGGTTGTTCGCCGCGCCGCACACGACGCGCGCGCGCAGCCGCTGGATCGACAGGTCGTGGAGCGACCCCCCCATCGCGCAGGGTGCGAACACGTCGCAGGTCCGATCGAGCTCGGTCCCCTCCTCGGCCCAGTCCACGTCGAGCTCCTCCGTGGCGCGCTCGCGCACGGACGCGTCGACGTCGGCCGCCACCACGTGGGCGCCGAGGGCCGAGAGCCGGGAGGCCAGGGTCCAGCCGACGCTCCCGAGGCCCTGGACCACGACCGTGCGGTCCTCCCAGCGCTCCTCCCCGTCGAGGTGGCGCAAGGCTGCGCGGATCCCGGCGAACACCCCGGCGGCGGTGGCGCTCGCGAGGTCGCCGGGTCCGGCGGAACCGGGCTGCGTGACGTGCGTCGTGTGCTCGGAGACCCAGGCGAGCTCCTCCCACCCGGTGCCCACGTCGGGGCCCGCGTAGTAGCGGCCCGCCAGCCGCTCGATCCGCTCGCCGAGGTGGCGGTAGGCGGCGGCCCGGTCCAGCTTCGGGTGGTCGAGCACCACGAGCTTCGCTCCGCCGGCCGGCAGGTCGACCAGCGCGCACTTCAGGGACATCGCCTTGGACAGGCGCAGGCAGTCGATCAGGGCGCTCTTCTCGTCGCGGTAGGCGAACCGGCGGATGCCGCCGAAGGCCGGCCCGCGCCGGCTGTCGTGGATCCCCAGGAAGGCCCGCAGACCGCTCTCGCGGTCGTGCAGAGCGATCAGCTCCTCGAAGCCCTCGCGGGCCATCGCATCCAGAACGTGTACTGCCATGGAGAACGCTTCATCCTCTCCCAAGGACGCCCGCACGGCCACCATCCAACCCCGCGGATTCCGCGCGTTCTCGCGGAAGAGCCCGCGAAAGCGGAAGTCGCCGCGCCCCGCGGCGTCCGAGGCGGCGCCTCGCGCCGCCACCGACCCGTTCGAGTAGGATCCTCCGCATGCCCATTTCTTCCCGGCCGCTCCCGTCGCTCGGTCCGCTTCACCCCTTCTACCGGACGCTCCTCCTTCCGCTCCTGGCGCTCGGACCGCTGGGGGCCTGCCAGAGCCTCGAGGAGCCGACCGGCGAGCCCTTCGAGGCCCCCGAGGCCACGCCCGCCGACGAGATCGGGTACTTCCTGGCCGAGTTCGACGGCAGCCTGCGCCGCTGGAACGAGCTGAAGCTCGCGCCGAGCAGCGACCGGGACCGTCGCCAGCTGCGCGCGCTCGAGACGAACATGAAGAAGCGTGCGAGCGAGCGGCAGGAGGACCTGGTCACGGAGCTCGAGACCGGCCCGCCCCTGAACCGCCAGGTCGCCGCCGCCGCGCTCGGCTTCACCGGCGATCCGGCCGTGATCTCCGCGCTCCTGAACGCCCTGGACGACCCGAACGCGGGCGTCGTGCAGAAGGCGCTCCTGGGACTCGGGCGGCTCGAGGATCCCTCCACGCCTCCGGGGCCGCTGCTCGAGATCCTGAGCTCGCACCCGGACCCCTGGACCCGCAACAACGCGGTCTACGCGGTGCAGCGCGTCGTCGCCGCCGGCGCCGCGAGCGAGGACGTCGCGACCACCTGCCGCGCGGCGCTGGTCGATCCCGAGCCCGGCGTGCGCGCCCAGGCCGCGAGCGTGCTCGGCATGGTGCGCGACGCGGAGTCCGTGGAAGCGCTGGGCGACCTCCTGCAGGACGAGGTGCAGCTGGTCTACCAGGCGGCCGCGACGGCCCTGGCCCGCATCGGCCGTGACCACCCCGAGAGCAAGGGACAGGTCGCGCGCCTGCTCGTCCAGGCGATGGACGAAGGCGACAGCGGCCGCCGCAAGCGCGCCCACCGCGAGCTGGTGGTCCTGTCGGACCGCGACCTGGGCGACGAGCCCGACGACTGGCGCGAGTGGGCCTACCGCATGCCCTGAGGAGGAAGAGGGTGCCGCGCTCGCGCGGAAACCCTTAGGGTCTCTTCATGACGCCTCGCACGTCCGCGCGCACGCACACCTTCACCGAGTCGGTGATTCGCGAGATGTCGCGCATCGCCGCTCTCGAGGGCGGGATCAACCTCGCCCAGGGCTTCCCGGACTTTCCCGCGCCGCTCCCGATGAAGGAGTCCGCGAAGCGCGCGATCGACGACGACGTCAACCAGTACGCGATCACCTGGGGAGCCAAGCGCCTGCGGGACGCGATCGCGAAGCGCACCAGCGCCTACAACCGCGTCCCGACGGACGCGGAGGAGCACGTGACGGTGTGCTGCGGCGCCACCGAGGCGATGATCGCCGCGCTCCTGGCGCTGCTCGACCCCGGCGACGAGGTCGTGATCTTCGAGCCCTTCTACGAGAACTACGGCCCGGACTGCGTGCTGGCCGGCGCGGTTCCGCGCTTCGTGCGCCTCTCCGGGCCCGACTGGACGTTCGACGAGGCCGAGCTGGCCGCCGCCTTCGGTCCGCGCACGCGCGCGATCGTCGTCAACACGCCCCACAACCCGACGGGCAAGGTGTTCTCGCGCGAGGAGCTCGAGACGATCGCGAACCTCTGCCGTGAGCGCGACGTCGTGTGCGTCACGGACGAGATCTACGAGTACATCCTCTACGACGGGCGCGAGCACGTGTCGATCGCCTCCCTCGAGGGCATGGCCGAGCGCACCGTGACGATCAGCGGGCTGTCGAAGACCTGGAGCGCGACCGGCTGGCGCATCGGCTGGTGCATCGCTCCTCCCGCGCTCTCGAAAGCGATCCGCAAGGTGCACGACTTCCTGACCGTCGGTGCCGCCGCGCCGCTGCAGGAGGCGGCGGCCGACGCGCTCGCCTTCGGAGACGACTACTTCGAGGGGTTGACGCGCGACTACCACGCGCGCCGCGACCTCTTGCTGCCGGTGCTCGAGGAGACGGGATTCACCGTGTTCCGTCCGCAGGGCGCGTACTACGTGATGACCGCGGTGGACGGCCTGCAGACCCCAGGAGAGGACGACGTCGCCTTCGCGCGCCGCCTGGTCCAGGCGGGAGGCGTGGCGACGGTGCCCGGCTCCAGCTTCTACGCGAACCCGGACGACGGGCGCTCGCTCGTGCGCTTCTGCTTCGCGAAGCGCGCCGAGACGCTCGAGGCCGCGGGACGCGTGCTCCGCGAGAGGCTCGCCCCGTGAGCCTGGCGGCCCTCGCACTGACCTGCGCGGCCCTCGCCCCGCAAGAGCTGCCCCAGGCCGCGCCGCGCCGCGGCGTAGAGGGCATCGGCGGGCTGCAGGTGGTCTCGCGCGTGCGCTTCGAGGAGAACCCCCTCGCCGACGAGGAGATCCCGGAGCACGTGCTGGAGACCGTCTACGCGTTCCCGGACCGCGTGCGCTGGCGCCTGCACGCGAAGGACGCGGACGCGATGGCGCGAGAGCTCTACTTCCGCTTCGGGGAGTCCGCCTGGCGACTCCCGGAGCGAGAGCGCTCCTCCGTGCCCTACGAGGACGCGGAGCGCGACGCGGTGATCCTGCAGATGGAGCTCCGCCGCGCGACCCTGCACTACCCGCACGGCTTCGCGTGGGAGTCGCGCTCCCCCACCGAACGCGTCGCCATCGTGCGCCGCAGCGCACCGGAGGATCGGCCAATCGTGGGTCGGCTGGTGGCGGAGTTCGAGGACGACGTCCTGCAGCGCGTCCGCTCCTTCGATCGGGACGGAGACGAACAGGACGCGCTGGAGGTGCTGTCGACGCAGGTCCTGGAGCAACAGGCCTGGCCGCGCGAGCTGCGGCTGTTCCACGGCGGGCGACCGGTCTGGACGGAGACCATCACCACGCTCTCGACGCGCGCGCACTACCTCGACCGCTTCTTCCAGCCCCCGGACCGGCGGACCGGCTCCATGACGGTGGTCGGCGGCCGCCAAATCCTGCAGGTCGCGCTCGTTCCGACGACGACGCGCCGGCGCCCGCTGCCCGAGGGAACCGACTGGACGCAGGCGCTCGCCCTCGCGGCGACCTGGACGGAGGAGGCCGCGCGCGAGCACGCGCTCGACCCGGTGCCGACGTTCGAGCTCGACGGCGAGGCGCGGCCGCGTTCCGTGCTGCTGCGGCTCCGGACGGCGCGCGCGGACCCGCCGGAGGGCTGGGAGACCCGCTGGGATCGCCCCGGCCTGGGCGTGCTCTTCGGTCCGCTCTCGGATCTGGACGAGCCGTTCCTGACGCTCCTGCGGCGCACCGCGCCGGAGGATCAGCGCGGCGGGACCCCCTACTGCCGGGTCCACGACGCCCCCAACCGGGCCGACGTCCGGGTCTATCTGCCGCTCGTGCGCGGGGAGTGAGCGCTGCGGTGTCCTCGGCAGGGGACGCCGGAACGGCCCCGGAAGGCCCGGTCGCGACGGAAGTCCGCCGGAGGCCCCCGCACGCCCGGCACTGTCTTTGCACGCTCCTCGGCACACTTCAGGAACCCCCTCCAGCCCGTGAGCACCATGCGATCCTTTCTTCATCTCCTCCTCGTCGCCTCCCTGTTGATCCTCTCCGGGTCCTTCGAAGCAGTGGACGCCCAGCGTGGATCGCGGGGCTCCAGCCGCCCGTCGACGTCCCGGCCCAGCACCTCGCGCCCCTCGGTCTCGCGGCCGAGCCGCCCGAGCACGTCGCGGCCGAGCATCTCGAGGCCGAGTCGTCCGTCGACGTCCCGGCCCTCGATCAATCGCGGCGGCAGCTCGCGGCCCTCGATCAGCCGGGGGAGCACCTCGCGCCCGTCCATCTCGCCCAGCCGCCCGTCGCTGCCCAGCCGCGGCTCGAGCGCTGGCCGGGACTACCGCGGCTCCACCCCGCGCACGCGGGTGGTCCCGCGCTCCATCGAATCGGTGACCGGACGCTCCCCCGTCCGGCCCTCTTCCGTCGACTCCGTGCGGCCCTCGGCAGGGTCCTCCGTCCGTCCTTCCACGACGGGCGGAGGGAGCCGCGCGGACGTGGGGCGAGGATCGACCTACCGCCCCGCCGGTAGCTCGAGCATCCGCTTCCCGTCGCGCTCCTCGGTCGGCTCGTCCTCGCGGCCCACGTCGCCGAGCGCGAACAGCACGCGCCCCACGACCCCGCGTCCGTCCACCACGCGTCCGTCGGCCTCCGCCGGCCCGCGCGGCACCACGAGCGGCGGGCGTCCCGTGATCCGCACCGTCGATCGCTACCGCGGCGCGACCCGCTCGAACCTCGGTACGCGAGCGGACACCCCCGGTGGCTCCACCGTGGTGCGGCCGGACCGCGGTTCGACCGCCGGCAGCTCGG
>CAZDYS010000169.1:2912-7931 GCA_964509445.1 uncultured Planctomycetaceae bacterium | reverse complement strand
CGCACCTCGCCCAGGCCTACCCGCCGGTCCTGCTGACGACCCTGGCACTCCTCGCGCGGCGGCCCGCCTGGAGCCAGGCCCTCGTGGTCGCAGGCCTCTCGGTGGCCGCGCTCTTCACGGCCTTCGAGGGGCACACCGAGCTCAAGCCCTTCGCGCCCGGGGCCCAGGAGATCGAGCGACGCGAGGTGGAGGTGCGCGGCGAGACGCTCGACCTGAAGTTCCAGCAGGCCGCCCT
Organism: uncultured Planctomycetaceae bacterium; assembly: GCA_964509445.1. GTDB lineage: Bacteria > Planctomycetota > UBA1135 > UBA1135 > CAZDYS01. The sequence goes on along the minus strand of CAZDYS010000169.1, from coordinate 7,696 downwards.
CGTGCGCAGCGTGCAGCAGGCCGTCGCGCGCCACGTCGGCGACGAGGCGCTGTTCATCGCGCCCACCATGCCGATGTGGTACCCGCTGCTCGAGAAACGCTCCCCCACCTGGTGGATCTACTTCCTGTGGCCCGCGACGGAGGAGGAGCAACAGGAGACGCTCGAACGCCTCGCGGACGTGCGCTGGGCGCTGATCATCGACAAGCCGTTCAACGACCTGCCGGAGTACAACTTCCAGAACACGAACCCACAGGTGTGGAGCGTGCTGCAGGCCGGCTGGCGACGGGTCGCGAACGCGGGCCTGCCGCCCAGCTACGCGCTGTACGAGAGGAAGACCCGATGAGCGAGACGCCCTCCCCGCAGGAGCCCGCGCCGTCGAGCGCCTTCGACGGGCGCGGCGTGCTCTTCGCGCTGGTCCTCGCGTTCGGGATCACGCGCGCCTGCCACCTCTGGGTCGGGGACCTGTACCTCAACCTGCGGGACGAGGGGTACCTCTGGTACGGCGTCGAGGCGGTGCGCCAGGGCCAGGTGCCGCTGCTCGACTTCCAGGCCTACGACCCGGGGCGCTACTACTGGTGCGAGCTCTTCGCGCCGCTGTTCGGCGAGAGCATCGTGGGCGTGCGCGGCGCGGTCGCGCTCTTCCAGGGACTCGGCCTGTTCTTCGGCCTGCTGGCCGCCCGCCGCGTGCTGTCGGACCGCTGGCTGCCGCTCCTCGCGCTGCTCCTCGTCTTCTGGAGCTTCCCGCGCTTCAAGCTGTTCGAGTCCGCGCTCACCCTGATGGGCGTCTGGGCCGCCTGCCGGACGCTCGAGCGACCGCGTCCACGCCGCTTCTTCGTGCTCGGTCTGGTCGTCGGGCTCGCGGCCTTCTTCGGACGCAACCACGGCGTGTACCTGGGCGTCGCGAGCCTCGCGGCGACGGCGCTGCTCCTCCTGCGCCGCGGTCTGCCCGACCCGCTACGCAGCGTCGGGGCGCTCGGCGCCGGAACGCTGGTCGGCTACGCCCCGATGCTCGGGATGCTCGCCACGGTTCCCGGCTACCCGGCCGCCTTCTGGGAGGCGATCGTCTCGATCCTGGAGCGCGGCGCGAACCTGCCCAAGCCGTTCCCCTGGAGCTCGGGGCCCGCCCTCGAGGAGCACGGCGCCTGGGGCGGAGGCGTGCTGCAGCTCGGCTTCTACCTCCCGGTGCTCTTTCTGCCGCTCGGCCTGTGGCAGTTGCTCCGCACCGAGCGCGAGCGGCTCCAGGAGCACGCGCTGCTCCTCGCGGCGGTCCTCGTCGGCGGCGTCTACGTCCACCACTACTCCGTGCGCGCCGACCTGCCGCACCTCGCCCAGGCGATCTTCCCGGTGCTCCTCCTCGGCGTCGCACTCGCGCCGCGACGCTGGCGCGCACCGGCGCTCGTCCTCCTCACGCTGCACGGGGGCGCCCTCGCGCTGCGCCACCATCCGGTCCTGCGCCACTTCGATCCGGCGCGCGAGACGCCGGCGCTCGCGGTCTACGAGCACGACGGAGCCGAGCTGCGGCTCAAGGCCGGACTCACGCGCCACCTGAAGCGCGTGCAGGGGATGATCGAGCAGGCCGTGCCCGCCGAGGACGCGCTCTTCGTCGCCCCGACGCGGCCCACGTTCTATCCGCTGTTCGACAAGCTCTCGCCCACCTGGTGGATCTACTTCCTCTGGCCGGCGACCGAGGAGGAGCAGCGCGAGACGATCGAGCGGCTGCGCGACGTGCGCTGGGCCCTGATCGTCGAGAAGTCGTTCGCGGACGACGAGGCCTACGACTTCCGCAACACGAACCCGCTGGTGTGGGAGCACCTGTCCACCGAGTGGAAGCGGCTCGAGGCCGGGATCGTGCCCGAGGACTACTACCTGTTCCGGCGCCCCTAGGCGCGCCGGCGGAGGTCACTCGGCGTAGCCCAGCTCCTTCAGGTCCTCGAGCGCGCCTTCCGGCCGGTTGCCCGGGTCTCGGAAGCACTGTTCGAGGAGCTGCTTGTAGGCCTCGAGCGCCTCCTGCATCTCGGCGTGCTTCGGGTCGGAGAGGTCCGCCAGGTCCGTGCTCTCGAGCGGATCGGCGGCGAGGTCGAAGACCGCGAGCCCCCAGCGATCCTCGCCGAAGTTGCGGTACTTGTAGACCACGTCCTCCTCGCGGATCCGCGCCCAGATGCGGTCGACGTCGGAGGTCGCGAAGAAGCGTCGCGTCTGCGACCAGCGCGCGAAGTCGGCCTCCATGTGCCCGCCGATCTTCGTCGTGTGCGAGAAGGCCGGCTCGCGGGGTCGGTCCACCTCGCCGAGCAGCGCTCCGGAGAGGTCGCGCCCCTGGATCCCCTTGCCCGTCAGGTCGATGCCGCAGAGGCCCGCGACGGTCGGGTACACGTCGATCGAGCTGGTCAGCTCGGGGTAGCGCCCGCCGGCCGTGCCGTGCAGCGGCGAACGGATCAGCCAGGGCACCTCGAGCACCTCCGGTGCGAGCTGCAGGCCGTGCGTGTACTTGAACAGCGTCCCCTCGCGGTAGAGCGTCTCGCCGTGGTCGGCCGTGAACGCGATCAGGCTCTGGTCGTAGAGCCCGTGGTCGCGGAGCGCCTGCACGGTGTTCCCGAACATGCGGTCGAGGAACGCGACGTCGGCGGCGTAGGTCACCTCGATCGCGTCGTGGAAGGCCTGGAGCTCCGCCTCCGTCTTGCCGCTGAGCGTGACCGCGTGGTCGTAGCCCCATTGCAGGTCGAAGCGCCACTGACGCTCCTCGCCCTCGGCGCGATAGCGCATGTCGTAGAGCTCCCAGGCGGCCTCCAGGTCGGCGCGCGTGAGCCCCTTCGAGGCGTTCGGGTGGGAGCGGAGGAACACGTCGTACCACTCGTCCGGCGCCTGGCGGTGGTACTTCCCGTGGGTGACGGTGAAGTTGCACAGCACGAAGGCGCGGTAGTCCGGATCCTCGTCGAAGCGCGCGAGCATCTGTTCGAACAGCGGGTTGCCGGGCTGCAGGAAGCTCCACAGCTTCTCGCGCTTGCGCTTGCCCTCGGTGCTGTCGAACACGTGGCTCGCTTCGACGCCCTGCCCGTAGCCGAGGCCGTAGTCGGCCATCTGGTGCCCGGTCCAGTAGTAGGTGTCGTAGCCCGCGTCCCGGAACGCCTCCGGGATCAGGTAGAGCTCCTCGCGCAGCTGGTTCGGGTGGTCGTAGATCCCGTGCTTCCAGGACTGCGTGCCGCTGAAGATCGACGCGAAGCTGATCCCCGACTGACCGGACTCGGTCTGGTGCCGCTCGAACACGACCGCCTCGTCCGCGAAGGCGTCGAGCGCGGGCGTGTACTCGGTGCCCCCGTAAGGCCCGAGGTAGCTCTTGTTCAGCGTGCAGGTCGCGTAGAGCACGACGAGCCGCGGCTGCGGTCGCTCCGGAGCCTCGGAGCAGGCAGCGCCGAAGAGCGGGAGGACGAGCAGCGTCGCCAGGGAAACGAGCCGGGCGCGAGCGCCCGCTGCGCGTTGGGATCTCACGGGAACTGCTGCACCTCGGTCTTGCGCACCTGGATCACGCGGCGGGCGTCGCCGGACCGCAGGGCTCCCGCTCGGTTTCCACGGACCTCGCAGCCGTCGACCTCGACGGGGATCTCCCCCGAAGCCACGTGGAACAGGCCGTTGCCCGGACCCAGCTCGTTCTCGAGCAACCGGCTGCGCACGAACGCCGTCCGACCGCGGTTGCGGCCCTCGAGCTGGAAGCCGAAGGCCTCCGGGCCGCCGTTGCCGCGGAACAGGGAGTCGTAGAAGTTGACCTGCCGGCCGTTCTTCACGCGGGCGATGCCTGCGTCGCAGCCCTCGATCACGCTGTGCTCGAAGAGCAGCCCCTCGATCTTGGTCGCGCGCAGCCCGACGCCGATGCCGCTGAGGCGACAGTCCTGCACCAGGATCCGGTTCGAGTTGCGAATCAGGAGCGGCCCCCCACCGTTCCCCGAGGCCTCCTCGCCCTCGGGCGGAAGGTGGACGAACTCGATCGCCGTGAGCGTGACCTCGTCGCAGCGCTCGAGCGTGAGCGCGGTCCCCCCGGGCCGACGCGTCAGGACGCGCGTGCGTCCGTCCGCGGCGCCGTAGATCTTCAGTCCCTCGAGACCGCTGAGCGCGAGGTTGCCCGTGCCCTCCTTCTGGGTGACGAACTCGGAGAGCTCCGCGAGCCCGTCGCGCCCGAGGTCGTAGTCGCCGGGTCGCAGGACGATCGTGCGACGCGGCCCCAGGGACTGCACGAACTCCTCCACGGTGCCCGCGAAGTGCCAGAAGGGCTGGAAGTCGGCGCGGTACTCGCGCGAGAAGACGTAGTTCTCGACCCAGGCCGCCTCCTTCCCGGTCCCGTCCCGCAGCACCAGGTTCGCGCGGAAGCTGCCGGCCGGGATCGACACGATGTGCTCCCAGATGTTCGCCTCCTCCTGGATCTCCACCGGGACCGGCGTCCCGTTGAAGGTCAGCTCGAAGGGCGGCGTGCCGAGCACGCGACCGACGAACAGGATCTCGCCGGGCTTGCCGCCGCCCAGCGGACCGTCCACGGTGACCTGGACCTCCTGCGGTGCGAGCAGCGGAGAGGCGGCGGCCAGGACGGGGAGGAGGAGCGGGATCATGGGTCAGGGAAGCTCGAGGGGTCCTCCGCCGGTCGCGCGCCACCAGGCGAGGGCGGCGGCGCGGAGCTCGTCACAGCGAGCCCGGCGGGCGGGGTCGGAAGCCAGGTCTTCCTTTTCGTACGGGTCGCGCGCCAGATCGTAGAGGTTTTCTTCCCCGCGATTGCGGTCGTGGCGCCCCATCGGCTCCGCCCG
>CAZDYS010000169.1:0-2812 GCA_964509445.1 uncultured Planctomycetaceae bacterium | reverse complement strand
GTCGCCGTCACGTCCACCAGGGCGACGAACGGGTCGAGCTCCTGGGCCGGCACGCGGCCCGGCCAGGAGAGCACGAGCGGCGAGCGCACGCCTTTCTCGAACGGCGAGCCCTTGGAGATCAGCCCGTTGCTGTAGCCGTTGTCGATCAGGAAGCACACCAGCGTCTGGTCGAGCTCGCCGAGGCGCTCGAGCTCGTCCAGGAGCCGCCCCAGCTCGTCGTCGAACCAGGCCTCCATCGCCATCGAGTCGTGCTCGAAGGTGCGGAAGATCTCCTCGTCGCCGTCGAACCAGTCGGGCACCGGGATCGCGTCGCGGTCGATGCGCGCCAGCTGCTCCGCAGGCGGGTCGTGCGGCAGGTGCGGGATCGAGGGCGCCCACCACACGAAGAACGGCTGCTCGCGCGGAAGCTCCTGCAGCCAGCGGAAGAGCCCGTCCTGGCCCTTGCGCACGAAGTCCTCCGGCCCGGCCGGGGCGGCGTCGAAGCCCATCGCGAGCGGGTCGCCCTCCCAGAACTTCCCGCCGCAGAAGGTCGCGTAGCCGGCCTCGCGCAGGCGCTCCGGGAGGCGTCCTCCGGGGGCGAGGGTCCGCGGCCCGCGGTTGAAGTACACGCCGTTCTCGGGCTCGTGCGGGTACCGCCCGGAGAGCAGCACCGCCAGGGAGGGCCGGCAGCGCGGCGTGGTGTGCAGCACCGGGAAGACGGTGCCGGCCTCCGCCAGCGCGTCGAGGTGCGGGGTACGGACCACGTCGTTCCCCAGGAACCCGAGGTGCTCGTAGTCCTGGTCGTCCGAGACCACCAGGAGCAGGTTCGGGCGCTCCGCCGGCGGCGAGCATCCGAAACAGACCAGGGCCGAGCAGCCAACGACGGAGACGAGGGAACGTAGGCGCAAGATGCGGCGGGCGAGGGGCACGAACACCGGCCGAAGTCTAGCGAGCCCCGCGAACCCGGCTCCCCCTCTTTTTCTTCCGGGCCCGGAACGCCGAAACTACCCTCTCCTGCGATGAAGTCGTCGATCCCCTCTCCGGCATCGTGGCTGTGCGCCGCCCTGCTCGTCACGGCCTGCGGCGGCTCCGGCGCCTCTCGCCCGGAACCGGGCACGACCAACGTGCTCCTGGTCGTGGTGGACACCCTGGGCGCCAAGCACCTCGGGAGCTACGGGGGCGACGCGCACTGGCGACCGGCCGCGAGTCCCCGGCTGGACCAGCTCGCGCGCGAGAGCGTGCGCTTCGAGCGTGCCTACTCGAGCGCGCCCTGGACGCAGCCCTCCGTGGCCTCGCTGATGACCTCCCGCATGCCGTCCCGGCATCGGGTGCAGAACCTGCTCGACTCGCTGCCGGAGGACGAGCGGACGCTCGCGGAGGCCCTCTCCGAGGGCGGCTACGCGACGCACGCGGTGATCAGCCATCACCTGATCAACCAGGAGTTCGGCTTCCAGCAGGGCTTCACCGAGACCTTCGACACGGACGGCGTGCGCGGCCACGACGGGATCACCTCCGAGATCGTGACGGACCGCGCGATGGAGGTCCTGGACGGCGCCGGGGAGGACCCGTTCTTCCTGTTCGTGCACTACTTCGACCCGCACTTCCTCTACCACCACCACGAGGACTACGACCGCACGTCGGGCTACGGCGGGAACCTGCGCCCCGCGATGCCCGTCTGGCAGCTGCGGGACGTGCGCGAGCTCCTGACGCCGCTCGACCTCGAGTACGTCGTCGGCCTCTACCAGGAGGAGGTCGCCTACACCGACCATCACATCGGTCGCCTGCTCGACCATCTCGCCGCCACGGGACTCGAAGACGACACGCTGGTCGTGTTCACGGCCGACCACGGCGAGGAGTTCATGGAGCACGGCTGGATCGGCCACACGCGCAACCTCTACGACGATCTCATCCGCGTCCCGCTCCTCGTACGGCTGCCGGGGCGCATCGCGCCGGCCGTCGTGGCCGAGCCGGTGAGCACGATCGACGTCGCGCCGACGGTGCTGGACCTGGTGCTCGGCTCGCCGTTCGGGCTCCAGGCCGAGGGGCGTGCGCTCACCGCCACGCTGCTCGACGGGACGACGCCCGAGCGCCGCGCGCTGCACGCCGAGGTCTCCTTCGCGCCGGTGACCGGGGACCCCGCACGCACGAAGCAGAAGGAGGCCTTCATGACCGCGATCGTCTACGGCGACCAGAAGCTCGTGCACGACCTGAGCACGGACGAGTGGCTGCACTTCCGTCACGGGGACGATCCCGGCGAGGACCAGAACGTGTACGACGCCGGCGCGGAGAGCTCCCAGGCGCTGCGAGCGCGCCTCGAAGCCTGGGAGGCCTCCCATCGGCCGCGCTCCGCGGGGTCCGGCGACGGCATCTCCGAGGAAGAGCTCGCGCGTCTGCGGGACCTGGGCTACGTGCGTTGAGGACGGACCCCGGGCCGACCGACGGGTGGCGCTCCCTCCGCGCGCTCGCGGGACTCCTGGCCGGGGTGCTGCTGCTCCACCTCGGGCTCCGCGCCGCGCTGCCGGACCCGACGCTCTTCGGCGACGAGCGCAACTACCTGCCGTTCGCGCTGATGGACGCGGCCCAGGAGACGACCGCTCCCCTCCCCGGGACGCTGCGCTTCGAGCATCGCCCCCAGCTCACCTCGCGCCTGTTCTCGCTGGTCCTGACGGATCCGCGCGGGGACGCCGCCCTGGAGGAGGAGGCCGCCGCACGACGCGCGCTCGAGCGCATGCAGACCGAGGGCCCCGCCCTCTTCCGCCGCCCGAAACGCCTGTTCCGACGAATAGCAGCCCTGCATCCTCGACGGCCTTTGTCCTTCGTTCGGTATCGGCGA
>CAZDYS010000168.1:0-7974 GCA_964509445.1 uncultured Planctomycetaceae bacterium | reverse complement strand
GCGCTTGCTCGAGCGGCGCGCTGCGTTCGTAGTCGGACTCCTCGAGACCGTCGGTCAACGCCCACTTGCCGAGGTGCTGGGCCAGGTGACAGATCCGCGCGAACTGCGCGTGGTCCGGACACTCGCCGGCTTCGTCGTAGTGTTCCACGACCGCGGCCACCCACTCGGGCAGCTCCCAGCTGTCGATCATCCGGCGTCCGACCTCGTGGTGGAACTCCTCCATGGCCGCGTGGAGGATCGTCTCCGGGATCGCGCGGTTCGTGCGCTCGCGCGACATGTCGACCAGGTTCTGGAGCACGATCGGCATGCCGACGTTGTGCAGGAGACCGCAGAGGAAGGCGCCCTCGACGTCCTCTCCCAGGTCGATCGCGAGGACGCGTGAGTAGGCCGCCGTCGCCGCCGACTGCGTCCACAGGTCGCGGATCAGGACCGCGTAGCCGGGCACGTCGAACACCTTGCTCTTGAGCGAGATCGCGAGCGCGATCTCGCGGATGGTCTCGATCCCGAGGCGCCCGACCGCCTGGCGCAGCGACAGGATCGGCTCGCGCGGTGCGTAGAGCGCGGAGTTCGCGATCGCCAGGACGTGCCCGGAGAGCGCCTGGTCGAACGCGATCAGCTCGCTGAGGCTGGAGGCGTTGCAGTTGTCGTCGTTGCACAGCGCCATCACGCGGGCGGAGGTGCTGGACTGGATGGGGAGCTCGAGATTGCTCTCGATGCGCTGCGTGAGCAGCTTGCGCACGCCCTCGGGGAGCGCGCTCTGGCGGCGGGTGGAGAGAGTCATGGCAGTGGGAGAGTCCTCGCAATCCGCGGCGAGAGCGCTCTCGTGCCAGGACGGAAGGCGTCGGCCTGGGCGAGAGAGCTCCCGCGAGGGGTCGCTAGGACCTTCGGTCCATGTCCCGGCCCACCTGTAGGGCCATTGCCGCGGATCGGGCGCGCGGGTTTCGTCCGCGAGCCTAGCGCACCAGGTGGTCCGCCAGGACCGCCGCCACGCAACCGGTCAGCTTCTTCCCGGTCGGGATGTGCAGGAACTCGTTCGGACCGTGAGCGTTGGATTCCGGCCCGAGAACGCCGGTGATCAGGAACTGCGCACCGGGAAACTTTTCCCCGAGCATGCCCATGAACGGGATCGTCCCGCCCTCGCCCATGGAGGCTGCCGGATGTCCGAAGAACGCGTCGGAGGCGCGCGACACCGACTCCTCGAGCCAGGCCGCCGTCGGCGGAGCGTTCCAGCCGGTCACTCCCTCGCCCTCCTGGAACGAGACGCGCGCCCCGTGGGGCGGGTCCTTCTCGAGCGTCTCGCGCACCCACTGCGCGGCGCGCACCCCGTCCAGCGTCGGAGGCAGGCGCATGGACAGCTTCAGCACCGTCTGCGGACGCAGCACGTTGCCCGCGTTCTCGAGCGGCGGAAGCCCGGCCTGCCCCGTCACGGTCAGGGTGGGACGCCAGGTGCGCGAGAGGACCTGCTCGTGGAGCTCGTCCCCCATCGCCTGGGCTCCCTCGACGAACGGGAACTTCGCGAAGACCTGGTCGCCGAGCACCCGGGCCGCGTGCTTCGCCTGCTCGACGCGCTGGGCGGGGATCTCGACCTGCAGCTCGTCGACCATGCGACCGGACGCGGACTCGAGCCGCGCGATCAGGTTCCGCGCGATGCGGAAGGTGTCCGGGACGATGCCGCTCGCGTCGCCGGAGTGGACTCCCTCGCGCAGGATCTCGACGGACAGCGAACCCGAGGCCATGCCGCGCAGGGACGTGGTGTTCCAGAGACGCTCGTAGTCCCCCGCGCCGGAGTCGAGGCAGACGACGAGGCTCGGGGTCCCGATCCGGTCGGCCAGGTGGTCGATGTAGTGCGGCAGGTCGAAGCTGCCGCTCTCCTCGCAGCCCTCGATCAGCACGACGCAGCGGGCGTGGGGAACACCCTGCTCGGCGAGCACCTGAAGCGCGGTCAGCGACGCGAAGGCCGCGTAGCCGTCGTCCGCGCCGCCGCGTCCGTAAAGCTTGTCGCCCTCGCGCTTCGGCTCCCAGGGGCCGAGACCCTCGCGCCAGCCGACCATCTCCGGCTGCTTGTCCAGGTGCCCGTAGAGCAGCACGGTGTCGTCCCCCGTGCCGGGGATCTCCATCAGGAGGACCGGGGTGCGCTCCTCGAGCTCGACGACCTCGACCGTCAGTCCCGGGATCGGCCGGTCCGCGCACCAGGCGCGGATCAGCTCGACGGCGCGGTGCATGTGACCGTTCGCGCGCCAGTCGGGATCGAAGTGCGGCGACTTGTTGGGGATCGCGACGTACTCGGTCAGGGTGGGGAGGATCTCGTCCTCCCAGACGCGCTCGATCAGCGCCGACGCGCGGGCGGAGTCGACGCGCAGGTCCTCGGTGGTGCTCATAGCACTAGGATAACGTCCCTAGGTGGCCTCGCGCGCTTGCCGTCGGCGGCGACGCAGGAGAGCGACCGAGCCGACGACCAGGGCGATCGTGACCATGGGAGCGGTGATCGGAGCGAACACGGCCATGGAGGAGACCAGCCCCGAACCGACGACCTCGCCGGTCGCGACGGTCGCGTTGCCCGCACCGCCGGTGGTGACGGTCGAGCCGGCTCGTGCGGCCGCCACGGGGACGTGGACCAGGGCCGCGACGCCCCCTCCCGCCACGACGCCGAGCGACCAGGTCCACAGGGGCTCCATGCCGATCAGCACCGAGGTCGTCGCGACGGCTCCCGCGATCGACGCCGCCGGCAGGGCGATCGCGTCGAGCAGGTTGTCGAGCCAGGGCACGTAGAACGCGAGCACCTCGAGGACGCTCGCGACGCCGAAGGCGATCAGCGCCGGCGTGCTGCTCACCCAGGCGAAGCTGTCGACGAGCTGCACGGCTTCCGACCGCGCCGCGAGCCCCAGGACCAGGAGCGGGAGGAACACCCGCAGGCCGCAGGCGGCCGCCAGGCCGAGACCGGTGAAGACGGCGAGGACGATCGTGACGAGGTCGGGTTCCATGGGTCGCGTACCGCTGCGCTCGAGGGGTCTTCGACATTCCCGGAACAGGCCTGGAGGCCGAAACGCGGGCGGTTGCTAGGCTCGCCGGATGCGCGGTCCGCTGCTCTTCTGCTGCCTGACGTTCGCCCTGGCCTGTGCGCAGGAGCCGGAGGATCCGGCCCCCTCGGCCCCTGCGGAACCGTCCACGGTGCCCACCACCCAGGACGGGATCCCGCCGACCGCGCGCCCCGACATGGTCGAGGACCTGCGGCTCGCCCACAGGGCACCGCGCCACCCCTCGGACGGGGGTGGACGCGCGTGGGTCGAGCTCGCGGACGGCGAGGAGGCGCGCGTGGTCGCCGGTGCGCCGGCGCGCTGGACGTTGCTGTACGAGGCCGGTCCGGAGGGCGTCGCGGTCGGCGGCTTCGTGCGCCTGACCGTGCCGCGCTTCTGGGGCTGGTCCGCCGCCCAGAACACGCGCGAGGACTTCCCCGGCTACACGGTCGCGAGCACCGAGGCGGAGGGCGTCGAGCTGGAGGCCACGGTCGTGCCCGGGTTCTGGATCGACTTCACGGTGCGCGGGCGCGCTCTCGAGGAGGGCGAGCGCGTGCGCATCGTCTACGGAGCCGGCCCCGCGCTCGCGATCGCCGACCGCTACGCGGAGGACGGCTCGCAGATGTGGATCACGGTCGACGGGGACGGCGACGGCTTCGGACGCGTGCTGCTCGAGCCGCCGACGGTGGACGTGGTCGCCGGACCGCCCGCCTCGTTCCGGGTCGTGCTCCCCAGCACCGCCGAGCCCGGGGACGTCGTGCCGCTGCGGCTCGTGCTGCTCGACGGACTCGGCAACGCCGGCGTCGACTTCACGGGCAAGGTGCTCCTGAGCGCCTATCCCGACGGGCTCGAGCTGCCTTCCGAGGTCACGCTGACGGAGGAGGACCGCGGCGTGAAGCGCCTCGACGTCCAGGTGCAGGACCCCGGCGTCTACCGCGTGCTCGCCGCCGCCGACGTCGGCGAGTTCGACCTCCAGCGGATGTCGAACCCGCTGCTCGTCGAGAAGAACGTCGCGCCGATCCGCTGGGGCGACTTCCACGGCCACTCGAACCTGTCCGACGGGACCGGGACGCCGGAGCAGTTTCTCACCTACGCGCGAGACGTCGCGGGCCTCGACGCCGTCGCTCTCACCGACCACGACCACTGGGGAATGCTGTTCCTCGACGAGCACCCCGAGCTCTGGGAGGGCATCCAGGAGGTCTCGAACCGCTTCCACGATCCGGGGACGTTCGTGTCGCTCGTCGGCTACGAGTGGACGAGCTGGATCCACGGACACCGGCACGTCCTGTACTTCGGCGACGAGGGTCCGCTCTACAGCTCCATCGACCCGGAGTTCGAGACGCCGGCGCAGCTGTGGGACGCGCTCCGCGGTCGCGACGCGCTCACGTTCGCCCACCACTCGGCCGGTGGACCGATCGCGACGAACTGGGACTACCCGCCGGACCCCGTGCTCGAGCCCGTCACCGAGGTCTCGTCCGTCCACGGGCAGAGCGAGGCGCCGGATGCGCCCTACCGGATCTACAGCGCGCTGCAGGGCAACTTCGTGCGGGACGTGCTCGACCGCGGCGTGCGCGTCGGCTTCATCGGCAGCGCGGACAGCCACGACGGTCACCCCGGGTTCGCCCAGATCGCGAGTCCGTCGGGGAGCGGGATGGCGGCTCTCCTGACCGACGAGCTGACCCGCCCGGGCATCCTCGACGCGCTGCGCCAGCGACGCTGCTACGCGACGAACGGCCAGCGGATCGTCCTGCGCTTCGCGATCGACGCCCAGGGGATGGGCTCGACCATCGCCCCCTTCGACGGACCGGAGGGTGAGAAGCACCTCCTGTACGTCCGCGCCATCGGCACCGCGGTGCTGGCCGGAGTCGACGTGATCCGCAACGGCGAGGTGATCGCGACCTTCGAGGGCGAGGATCGCTACGAGCTGATCGCGACGCTCGAGCTCGAACCGCTCGAAGCCGGCGACTACGTCTACGTGCGCGCGTTCCAGCTGGACCGCGGCTGTGCGTGGTCGAGCCCGATCTTCGTCGAAGAGCTCTAGAGCACCCGGTGCGCGGCCTGGCGCGAGGCGATGCGCCGGTCCCGCCAGCGCGCCGCGATCCGGGCGACGGAGCGAAAGGAGAACGCGCACCCTGCGAGCACCAGCAGGACGATCGCGGCGCGCCCGGACTTCTCCGGGACCAGCCCGCAGGCGAGCGGCGCCGCGGGCACGAGGGGCAGGACCGTCCAGAACAGGGTCGCCCGGAAGGAGCGCTTGTGCTGCGTGATCTTCCCCGCCGTCTGCCACAGCACCCAGCCGAGCACGAGCGGGAACCCGACCGCGAATCCCTGGCCGGTCCCGAAGCTCATCGGCTGCGCGAGGACGAGCCAGGCCGTGAAGCCGGCGAGAGTGACGACGATGGCGGCCTTGGTGAACCGCTCCGCGCCGCGCAGCCACGCCTCGCGGGTCCAGAACCGCGCGAAGTCCTGGCGGATGTTCACCTCCCCGCAGTGACCGCAGGTCACGGCGGCGGACGCTCCACTCTCGAGCGGCGCGTAGCAGGTCAGGCAGTAGGGTCGTCGGATCGAGTGCACGCAAAGCACCTCCCTCTTCCCCGACTCTACCCCGCGCGCGCCTCCCGGATCCCCTGCGACTCGTCGACGCGCGTCAGGAGCAGCCCTCCCACCAGGAAGAACGCGATCAGCACGAGGACGGCGGGCTGGACGTCTCCGGTCCAGGCGATCACGAGGGTGAAGAGCAGCGGGCCGAAGATGCCCGCGAACTTCTCGCCGACGGCGAAGAACGCGAAGAACTGGCCGGACTTCTCGAGCGGGATCATGCGCGCGAACATCGACCGCGCGAGCCCCTGCGTTCCGCCCTGCACGACGCCGATGAGCACGGCCAGCCCGACGAAGTGCCAGGGCAGGGACATGAAGTAGGCGCAGACGGACGCGACGCAGTAGGTCGCCAGCCCGAACAGGACCATGCGCTTGGCGCCGACGCGATCCGCGAGCGCGCCGAAGAGCAGCGCGAAGGGGACGCCGATGAACTGCAGCAGCAGGATCGAGCCGAGCACCACGTTGCGCTCGATGTCGCGGTCGGAGGCGTACAGGGAGGCCATGCGGACCAGGGTCACGATCCCGTCGTTGAAGATCAGGAACGCGACCAGGAGACGCACGGCCTGCCGGTAGCGCATCAGATCTCGCATGGTGCCGAGGAGCCGGGTCCAGGACACGTGGAAGGCGCTGCCCGTCTCGTGCGGCTGTCGCCCGTCCGCCGGCGGCTCGGAGACGCGGCGCAGGAGCGGCAGGGTGAACACGCCCCACCAGACCGCGACGGACAGGAGCGCGAGTCGCGTCGGGAAGGTCTCCGCGGCCACGTCTCCTGCGACGTCCTCGTAGGACGGCAGCCCGATCCACTCGGGCTTCGAGATCCACAGGAAGTTGGCGACCAGCAACAGACCGCTGCCGACGTAGCCCAGCGCGAAGCCCGACGTCGAGAGCCGATGGGTCTCCTCCGGGCTCGCCACGTGCGGGAGCAGCGCGTCGTAGAAGACGACGCTCCCGGCGACGCCCAGGTTCGCGACGCCGAAGAGGACGAGCCCGAGCACCCACTGCCCCGGCATCACGAAGAACAGGCCCGCGGTCGCGAACACGCCAATGCCGGCGAACAGCGCCAGGAGCCGTTTGCGCAGCCCGTAGAGGTCGGCGTAGGTCCCGAGAAGCGGAGCGATCAGCGCCACCGCGGCGATCGCGATCGTCGTCGCGAGCGAGTAGTAGCGGACGGGCTCGGAGCTGCCCTCCTCGAAGACGCCCTGGGTGAGCTCGAGGTAGTAGAGCGGGAACACGACCGTGATGACCGTCAGCCAGAAGGCCGAGTTCGCCCAGTCGTAGAGCGCCCAGGCGCGCAGTTCGGGCCGGTGCAGGGCGAAGCGCTCCAGGAACGGGCGCTTCGCCTCGCTGTGCTCCGTCGCTCCCATGGCGGGAGTCTAGCGGTGCGGCCGGCCTGCGGCGACGTCGGGATCGGCGTCGCCGCAGGCCGCAGCGGGTCAGCGCAGAGTGATGCGCCGCAGCAGCATCTCGCCGGCGGGCGTCCCGACACCTCCGCGCGGCCCGAGCAGGTTGTTCACGATCAGGTCGCGCCCACCCCGCACGGCCGCGATGCCGTTGGGGTAGCGCAAACGGGCGCGACGCGCCGGGCCGTCGATCAGCCCCGGAACTCCGTCCTTCCCGGCGATCCGCTCGGTCGAACCATCGAGCGTCGACACGCGCCATAGGTCGTGAGAGCCGATCTTCGTGACGTAGAGGTCCGACCCGACGACCGCGATGTGGCTGCTGCCCGCTCCGCTCGTCCCCATCGTCGCGAACAGGGAGACCGAGCCGTTGCTGTCGATGCGCAGCACGTTGTCGTCGAAGAAGTTGACGACGAACACGTCTCCGTTCGGGCCGACTCCGATCCCGTTGGGGCAGTTGAACAGGGGGCTCGGCGCGAACGCCGTGGCGGTGACGCTCCCGGGCAGGACACGGCGCACGTTGTTACCCGAGCAGTTGCAGACGTAGAGCACGCCGTTGTCGTCCATCGCGAGGCCCACGGGCCCGTTCAGGCCGTTGCGCACGACGCGGGTGCGGGCGCCGGTCTCCTGGTCGACCTCGAAGACCCAGTTCTGGAAGAAGTCGCTCTGGAGCAGGCGCCCATCGGGCGTCATCGTGTTCCCGGACGCGACGCGGAAGTTGTCCGAGAGGCGCGTCGCGTGGCCGGAGGGAGCGACCTTCCAGAGCGAGTCGCCGAAGTTGGCGACGAAGACGTTCCCCTGGTCGTCGGCGGCCACGCCGCCCAGGGTTCCGAAGCAGCGCAGGACGGCGTCCACGTCGATCGTCTGCACGAACGCCTCGTCGAGACGGACGGCGCGCTGGGCGGTGACGGGAACTACGAGGAGGGCAGGGAGGAGCAGGGAGGCAAATCGTCGAAGCATGCGGCCGA
>CAZDYS010000167.1:0-8042 GCA_964509445.1 uncultured Planctomycetaceae bacterium | reverse complement strand
CTGCAGGTCGCGCAGTCGTGCGAGGTGTTCGATGCGCTCGGCAGCGGTCTCGACGTGGCCGAACATCATGGTAGCGGAGGAGCGCAGTCCCGCCTCGTGCACCCGTCGGTGGACCTCGAGCCAGCGATCCGTCGAGGTCTTCTTGGGCGCGATGATCTTCCGCCCGCGCTCCGTGAGGATCTCCGCGCCGGCGCCGGGCACGCTTCCCATCCCCGCGTCGTAGAGGTCGCGGATCACGTCCTCCACGGGGCGCTTCTCGATGCGCGAGAAGTGGTCCAGCTCCGGGGCCGAGAGCGCGTGCGCGTTGATGCGCGGGAAGCGCTCGCGCAGGTCGGCGATCAGGTCGCACCACCAGTCCGACTTCAGGTAGGGGTGGTGCCCGCCCTGCATGAGGATCTGGCGTCCCCCCAGCGCATCCGTCTCGCGCACCTTCTCGACGATCACCTCGCGATCGAGGACGTAGGCCTCGTCGTGCTTCGGACGGCGGTAGAACGCGCAGAACCCGCAGTCCGTGATGCACACGTTCGTCGGGTTGATGTTGCGGTCGACGATGTAGCTGACGATGCCTTCCGGGTGCTTCCGCGCGCGGACCAGGTCGGCCAGCCGGGCGAGCAGTCCGAGGTCCGCCTGCTCGTGCAGCAGGAACGCGTCCTCCGTCGAGATGCGTCCGCCGTCCTCGACCGTCTCCGCGATGCGGCGCAGGTCGCGCGCATGGGGGCCGCTCCGCGCGGCGGAGGCCACAGGAGCGTTCCAGGCGGGACCTTCGGGCCGAGAGCCCTCGGGCCGGGAGACGGGAGCGGTGGTCATGGAGGAGTGCGTAAGGGGCCGCGAAACGCCCGAGTATAGGACCTGGGGCCCCGGGCTCTCAGGGGCCGGCAAGGGGATTCCGCGCCGGAGAGCGACGTCCGGGGCCGGCCGGGCGGAATCGGTCGCTCCGTCGAGATCGCGTTCTGGATACCTTGGGGGCATGCGTGCGCTGCTGTTCGCCCTCGGCCCCTGCTGTCTGGTCCTCTCGACCCTGGACCCGGGACGCGCCGCGAGCGGCTGGAGCCCGGCGGTGGGGGACCGCGCGGCGCTGCGGCGGCCTGCGGACCCGGACGACTACGCGTCCCTGGAAGAGGCCTTTCGCGACGCGCTCCGCACCTGGCGCGCGGAGCGTGCCGAGGGCCTCGAGCCGCCGCACCCGGTGCACGCCTTCCTGCCGCGCTTCGAGGAGCTCGCTGCGGCCGGCGATGGTCGCGCGGTCCTCTGGGTGGGTCTCCGCATCCAGGACACGGGGCGCACGCCCGGGGAGCTGCGCCGCGTCAAGCGCGCCGCCTTCGGACGCGTCCTCACGGAGTTCGTGGAGGAGCCGCTGCTCGACGACCTGGTGCGTGCGGCGCGGCGGCAGTCCACCTGGCTGGAGGACGCCGAAGTCGTCGCGATCCTCGAGACGGCCTTCGAGCGCAGCCCGCGGAAGAACCTGGCCGCGCGCGCCGGGCTGGAGCTCGTCCGCTGGTACGACGCGCTCCAGCGAGCGGCCGACGTTGAGCGGGCGGAGCGCTGGTGCGAGAGGATCCTCGAGCGGTACGCGGACACCGGTCCCGGTCGGCGTGCGGCGAGACGCCTCGAGCTCCGGCCGTACCAGCTGGGCCGGGTTCCACCGCTCTTCGAGGGCGTCGACGCCGACGGCCGGCCGGTCCGCCTCGCGGACGGACGCGGGCGGGTGACGCTGCTCGTCTTCTGGAGCAGCTCCGACGAGGGCAGCGCCAAGCTCGCCGGACGGCTGAACGCGTTGACGGAGCGGTACGGTGCCGAGGAGCTCGCGCTCCTGGGCGTCAGCGTCGACCCCGAGCGCGAGGACCACCGCGCGTTCCGCGCCGCGCACGAGCTCTCCTGGCCCGACCTCTGGGCCGGGGGACCGGAGGGCCCCGTCCCTACCGCCTGGGGGATCGAGGAGTTTCCCGCGCTGTTCGTGCTGGACGGCGGCGGGACCCTTCGCGCGCGTCCCCGTGGCGTGAGGGAGGCGGCCGAAGCGGTCGAGGCCCAGGTGGCGGAGCACCGCGCGGGGCACTAGACTCCCGCGCGTCATGGCCAACAAAGCTGCTTCCTTCATGGACACGATCGTGTCCCTGTGCAAACGCCGCGGGTTCATCTTCCAAGCCTCCGAGATCTACGGCGGCATCGGGAACACCTACGACTACGGACCGCTGGGCGTCGAGCTGAAGCGGCGCGTCAAGGACGCTTGGTGGTCACGCACCGTGACGGCGCGCCAGGACGTCGTGGGGCTGGACTCCGCCATCCTGCAGAACCCGCGCGTCTGGGAGGTCTCCGGCCACGTCGGAGGCTTCACGGACCCCATGGTCGACTGCCGCGTCTGCAAGGCGCGCTTCCGTGCGGACAAGCTGGAGGACGCGCAGTGTCCGGAGAAGCCCTCGAAGAAGCCCGGCGAGCACCACTGTGACCTGACCGAGCCGCGCTCGTTCAACCTCATGTTCAAGACGAACGTGGGGCCCGTGGAGGACTCGGGTTCGATCGCCTACCTGCGTCCGGAGACCGCCCAGGGCATCTTCCTCAACTTCCTGAACGTGATGAACGCGATGCGGCTGAAGCCGCCCTTCGGGATCGCGCAGATCGGGAAGTCCTTCCGGAACGAGATCACCCCGGGCAACTTCGTGTTCCGCATGCGCGAGTTCGAGCAGGCGGAGATGGAGTTCTTCGTCCCGCCCGAGGAGAACGACCACTGGTACGGGCTCTGGCGAGACGCGCGCTTCCAGTGGTACACGGACCTGGGCGTCCGCGCCGACAAGCTGCGCATTCGCGAGCACGACGCGGACGAGCTGGCGCACTACTCGACCGCGACCTGCGACATCGAGTACGAGTACCCGTTCGGCTGGGGCGAGCTGGAGGGCATCGCCTGCCGGACCGACTTCGACCTCGGCCGGCACTCGGAGGCCTCCGGCACCAAGCTGGAGTTCTTCGACCCGCAGACGAAGGAGCACTACATGCCCTACGTCATCGAGCCCGCCGGGGGCATCGACCGCATGGCGCTCACCTTCCTGATCGACGCCTACGAGGAGCAGCAGCTCGAGAAGGACACGCGCACCGTGCTCCACTTCCACCCGCAGATCGCGCCCATCACGGCCGGCGTGTTCCCGCTTGTGAAGAAGGGGGGCATGCCGGAGAAGGCCCGCGAGATCGAGGAGGAGCTGCGCCGGGCCGGCTACGCGACCTTCTACGACGAGAAGGGGGCCATCGGGCGGCGCTACCGTCGCCAGGACGAGGTCGGGACGCCCTACTGCGTGACCATCGACGGGGACACGGTGGAGGGAGACGTGGTGACCGTGCGTCACCGCGACTCGATGGAGCAGGACAAGGTCCCGGTGGCCGAGCTGCGCGCCTACCTCGACGAGGCGGTGCGGAACTGGCAGCGCTGACGACGCGGGCCGCGGCGCCTCAGCGCTCGACGGCGACGTAGTCGAAGTGCGCGACGCCGCTGACCGGGCTCTTGGTCTGGCCCGAGACGTACTCCGTCTGGGAGCGCGGGCACACGAAGCGAGCGCGGGCGTCGCGCAGGATCCAGCCTTCGAGCTCCCGCACCTCTGCGTCCGTCGGACCGGCGCCGAAGCGCTCGGGGCCCTCGATCGCGAGGATCGCGAAGCGGAACGCGTCGCGCTCGTCGCTCCCGCGCAGCATCTGCGATGCGGACCGGCACAGCGCGACGATGCGCTGCGCGGGCACCTGCAGCTGGCGCAGGACGGCCGGGGCGGTCTCCGGGTCGCGCAGCGCGGGGCGCGTTGCGAACAGGCGCTCCAGCTCGCTCTCGAACCCGAGCTCGGCGTGGGTGACGGCCAGGAGGACCTCGAGCGACTGCGCGACTCCTGCGAGGCCGAGCGGAGCGAGGTGCGCGACCTCGGCCGGGATGCGCTCGTCGCGCACCCGCCCGAGCTGGGCGAGGGCGACGCGGGCGGTCTCGGCGGCCACGACGTGGTGGGCGTTCGCGCTGGGTTGCTCTCCCCCGAGTACGGGTTCGCTCAACCAGGGGTCGCGGGCAGCGCGCGCGTGCAGCTCGGCCGTGAGGACCGTGGCCCAGAGCCTGCGCCGGCGTCCGTGCGGGTCGCGAGCGTCGTGCTCCTCGACCCAGACGCGCTCGAGGCGGTCCGTGGCTTCGCGAGCCTGGTCGGGCGTGACCTCCGCCGCGAGGTCCGGGACCTCGAAACCGAGAGGGCGCAGCTCCGTGGTGCGCGTGGCGCCGCAGGAGGCGAAGAGGAGGGCCGCCAGGCCGAGCCAGCGCACCTTCACCGCTTCCTCCCGAGGCCGAAGCCGGGACGCAGGCCGACGCGCACGTCGCGCGGCCCCTCGGTCGTCTCCACCCGCAGGACGAGCAGCGCGTGGTAGAGGTCCAGCTCCTGGTAGCGGTGCCGACTCCGGGTCAGCGCGAAGTGCTCCGCGGCGCGCACGTTCGACAGCTCGAACAGGAGCAAGCCGCGCTCCGAACGCGTCCAGGTGGTCAGGTCGCCGAGCGCAAGGCCTTCCTCGCGGTGCGCGCGCCGCAGGGTGCGGTTGCGTTCGAGGCGGTCCGCGGAGACGGGGCCCAGGACGGTGCCGTCGGAGAGGATCAGGCGCGGCTGCAGGCTGGTCGGGTCCAGCCAGGCGCGCGGTCCCTCGGGTCCACCGGAGGAGGAAGCGATCGTGCCGATGCGCACGGTGACGGGCAGGGCGTCCTCGTCGATGAGCTCGCCCTCGCCGCCCTCCTCGGCCTGGCCGAACAGGACGGCCTCCACCCAGATCTCCTCGTCCGAGGACTCGACCGGGAAGCCGGTGTAGGCCGGCGGGACGGGCAGGACCTCGGGCCGGGTGGCGCAGCCCGCGCCGAAGGCGAGCAGGAGGCACGAGGCGAGCCGCAGGAGCGGACGCGCGGTGGGGGACGGGCGCATGGGACGCATGGGAACTCCGAGTCTAGATCTCCTTCGGATCCCCGGACCCCGGCTCTCGATGGAAGTCCGGACCGTCCCTAGAATGCCGCGCCTCGTTTTCCCCGCGACCGGAACGACTTTCCCGCTCTACCGTTCCTTCCAGCCATGACGAAGCAAGAGACGATCGCCTTCCAGGCCGAGACGCGCCAGCTGCTCGACCTCGTCATCCACTCGCTCTACACGAACAAGGAGATCTTCCTCCGCGAGCTGATCTCCAACGCCAGCGATGCGCTCGACCGCCTGCGTCACGAGGCGCTGCGCGGAGGCAACGCCGAGGCGGCGGGCGCGGATCGCTCGGGTCTCCGGATCCGGCTCGAGGTCGACCCCGAGAAGCGCGTGCTCGAGATCGACGACAACGGCATCGGCATGTCGCGCGAAGAGGTGGTCGCCAACATCGGGACCATCGCGAGCTCCGGGACGCGTGGATTCCTGGACAGCCTGCGCGAGAAGGGGGGAGACGCGCAGGCGGACCTGCCCACGCTCATCGGTCAGTTCGGCGTGGGCTTCTACTCGGCCTTCATGGTCGCCGACGAGGTCGAGGTCGAGACGAAGCGCGCCGGCGAGGAGAAGGGCGTGCGCTGGACCTCCCAGGGCGAAGGGGAGTACACGCTCGAGGAGATCGACAAGTCCGAGCCCGGGACGACCGTGGTGCTGCACCTCAAGGACCTCGACCCCCAGGCCGAGGGCGACCGCGACTTCACCGCCGAGTGGGTCCTGCGCGAAGTCGTGAAGAAGTACTCCGACTTCATCGAGTACCCGATCGAGCTGGAGACCGGCGAGGGGGACGAGGCGAAGGTCGAGGTGCTGAACTCGATGAAGCCGCTCTGGACACGGCCGAAGTCGGAGATCGAGCAGGACGAGTACACCGAGTTCTACAAGCACCTCTCGCACGACTGGAACGACCCGCTCGAGACGATCCACTTCCACGTCGAGGGGACCTCCGAGTACTCGGCGCTCCTGTACCTCCCGAAGCAACGTCCGCTCGACCTGTTCGATCCGAACCAGGCCAAGTCGCGCGTGCACCTGTACGTCAAGCGCGTCTTCATCATGGAGGACTGCGAGGAGCTGATGCCGGTCTGGCTCCGCTTCGTGCGGGGCGTGGTCGACAGCAGCGACCTGCCGCTCAACGTCTCGCGCGAGACGCTGCAGCACAACCGGCAGATGGGGCAGATCAAGAAGCGCCTCACCCGCAAGGTCGTGGACACCCTCCAGGCGCTCCTGCGCGACGACCGCGAGGGCTACGGAGCGTTCTGGGGCGCCTTCGGGACGGTGCTCAAGGAGGGCATCTACTACGAGGAGGAGCTGCGCGACGAGATCGCCAAGCTCGCGCTCTTCCGGAGCACGAACGAGGCCTCGGAGGAGGACGCTCCCACGGACACGACCCTGGTCGAGTACGTCGATCGCATGCCGGTCAAGCAGGAGGAGATCTACGTGCTCCTGGCGGAGTCCGAGGAGGCGGCGCGTCGCTCGCCGCACCTGGAGGCGTTCGCCGCGCGCGGCTACGAGGTGCTGTTCCTCACGGACCCGATCGACGAGTTCGTGATGCAGCGCTTCACGGAGTTCGCGGAGAAGAAGATCCGCAGGATCGACCAGGGCGAGATCGATCTCGAGGACGAGGACGAGAAGTCCGCGCGCGGGGAGCGGGAGAAGGAGCTCGAGCCGGTCCTCGGGGCCGTGAAGGAAGAGCTCTCCGAGGTCGTCGAGGACGTCCGGTTCTCCAGCCGCCTCACGGACAGTCCGGCCTGCCTCGTGGGAGGAGAGAACGAGCTGACCCCGCAGGTGCGACGCATGCTGCAGGAACAAGGGCAGGCGGTGCCGGAGTCGAAGCGGGTGCTGGAGCTGAATGCGCGGCACCCCGTCGTCGAGCGCCTCAAGGAGCTCTCCGACGCCCAGGAGGAGGAGTTCTCCGAGGCCTGCGAGCTCTTGGTCGGTACGGCGCTCGTGACCGAGGGAAGCTCGCCTCCGGACCCGACGCGCTTCGCGAAGCTCGTGACGGACCGGATGCTCAGTTCCCGAGGATCAGCGTCGAGCGAATGAGGCCCGGGACCTCCCGGCGTACGAGCCCGAGTTCCGGCGCCCAGGCGCTCCTCTCGGACACCCCGCTCAGGAGGACCAGGCACAGCGGCGGGTCCTTCTCGACGGAGGTCCGGAAGCGGCGCAGCGCGACCGGCTCGACCTCCACGCCGGCGGGGATCTCGACGTGCTCGGGGGCCGTCCAGCGCACCACCTCGAAGCGCGCGTCCGGGTCGCCGAAGTCCGCGATCAGCAGGCGGCGCGCGGCCTCTTCGTAGATCTTGGTGCCGATCCGCAGCCGGCGGATCGTCCGTTCTCCGCGGCGCTCGCCGGTGGCGTCGTGGAAGACCTGACGCCACAGCCGGCTCGCGTCCGCGTCCGCCGGGGGATCGGGATCGGCTTCCACCCGAGTCCAGGTCCAGGTCTGCGTGCCGTCGGGCGTGAGTCCGCGCACCAGGGACTCGCGCCCGACCCGCCCCAGCAGCCCGACCTCGTCGTCGAGGAGCTGCGCGCGCAGCCCGTACTCCGCGATCCAGGAGCCCTCGTCCGCGCGGGACGCCGCGCGCGGCGGCTCCGGCAGCTCGGCGTCGTTCGTCAGGAGGGCGCGCGCGAACGCGAACACGCGGATCTCGTCCGCGGCCTCACCCTCGAGCTCGCGCTCGGACACGAACGCGCTCCAGTCCGGCAGGGAGTCGCAGCCGAGGAGCTTGCGGGCGTCGAGCTCCCGCCCCTGCAGGAAGCCCTCCAGTTGCTCGGCGTAGCGCAGGAGGAACGCGTCGAGGGCTCCCTCCTCGCGCTGCTCCGCGAGCGGGACGACGTCCTGCACCGGGCGGTTCGGTAGGGCCAGCAGCTCTCGCCAGCGCTGGTTCGAGGTGCGGTCGAGCTCCTCGTCCGCGCTCGCGAAGGTCTCCAGCGCGGCGCGCGCGCGCGTGACCACGCGCTCGAGGAGCGGCGGCGCGCCGTCCAGGGCCGCTCCCGTGAGCCAGCTCGGTCGCAACTCCGCGACGGTGCTCCGCGAGGCCTCCACCCGACGGGCCGCCGCGCGGTAGGGACGACGTGCGGCCAGGCGCTCCG